>QQSG01000022.1:1061-2494 GCA_003602665.1 Candidatus Poseidoniales archaeon | reverse complement strand
CACGTCATCGATAAAGTCCTCACTCCTACAGATACACCTAACGATATTCCACGAACAGCACAGTGTACTGGCGTACACAACTCACTCGTTGCAGGAGTAATCCAAGCTGAATTATTGCCCACATTACAGGGTAGTGGTCCATTCACAGTCTTTGCGCCAACAGACCAGGCGTTCACCGATGCAGGCATTGATCTCGCCGCACTCGATACCGTTGAAGGAAAAGCTGCACTAACTGACATACTTCTCTACCACGTTATCGCTGGTGAAGTACCAGCAGCAAATGTTACAGAGTGTCTATCTGCAACTGCAGCCAATGGAAATCCACTTTCCTTCACAGTCGGAGTTAACGGAGTTATGGTCAATGATGCTAACGTAACAGCAACAGATGTTTCAACCAGTAACGGTATTATCCACGTCATCGACAAGGTCCTGAGTCCAACAGACACACCAAACGATATACCACGAACAGCGCAATGCACAGGAATACACGATACTCTTGTTTCTGCAGTTGTTCAGGCAGAGTTGTTGGAGACATTACAAGGTTCTGGTCCGTTCACACTTTTCGCACCAACAGACCAAGCGTTCACTGATGCAGGAATCGATCTCGCTTCCCTCAATACAGTCGAAGGTAAGGCAGCGCTAACTAACATTCTTCTCTATCACGTCGTATCAGGAGAAGTTCCATCAAGCGCAGTAACAGAATGTATGTCTGCAACTGCAGTAAATGGCAACACACTTTCGTTCACAGTTGGAGATGGAGTCATGGTCAATGATGCAACNGTAACACTCGCTGATGTTGGAACAAGCAATGGAGTCATACACGTCATCGATAAGGTTCTCACACCAACAGACGCTCCGAATAACATCCCAAGAACAGCACAATGTACTGGTATCCACGATTCGCTGGTGGCTGCAGTCGTCCAAGCAGAATTATTGGAAACCTTGCAAGGTCCTGGGCCGTTCACCCTCTTTGCTCCAACTGACCAGGCGTTTACTGATGCAGGAATCGATCTCGCAGCGCTCAATACAGTTGAAGGCAAAGCTGCACTCACAGATATCTTGCTCTATCACGTAGTCTCAGGAACAGTCCCGTCCTCTGCCGTTACAGAATGTATGTCTGCAACAGCAGTAAATGGACAACCATTGGCATTCACAGTTAGTGATGGAGTTATGGTAAACGGAGCGACTGTTACACTTGCTGATGTGAACACAAGCAACGGTGTCATCCATGTCATCGACAAAGTACTCATGCCTACAGATGCTCCTAACAACATACCGAGGACTGCGGAATGTACAGGTATACACAACTCATTGGTAGCTGCAGTCGTCCAAGCAGAATTACTGGAAACGTTACAAGGCGAAGGACCGTTTACACTCTTCGCACCAACAGACCAAGCGTTCGCTGATGCAGGAATTGATCTCGCCGCACTCGA
>QQSG01000022.1:0-997 GCA_003602665.1 Candidatus Poseidoniales archaeon | reverse complement strand
CCATCAAGTGCAGTAACAGAATGTATGTCTGCAACAGCAGTGAATGGACAAACATTGGCATTTACAGTCGACGACGGAGTAATGGTCAATGATGCAACAGTGACCCTCGCTGATGTGGGAACAAGTAATGGAGTCATCCATGTTATCGATAAGGTACTTTCGCCAACAGACGCTCCGAATAACATTCCACGAACAGCACAATGTACCGGTATACACGATTCATTAGTGGCCGCCGTCATACAAGCTGAATTGTTAGAGACATTACAAGGAGAAGGGCCGTTTACACTCTTCGCCCCAACTGATCAAGCATTTGCTGATGCAGGAATTGATTTGGCTGCTCTAAACACTCCAGAAGGTAAAGCCACTCTTACTGACATATTGCTGTACCATGTGTACATTGGTACAATCTCACCAACCGAGATTACACAAGGAATGCAACTTCAAATGGCGAATGGTGACAATACAACATTCTCACTCATGAATGCTGATGTTAACGGCGCAAACATCACAATCCCTAGTGTAATGACTTCGAACGGAATTATTCACGTCATTGATCAAGTCCTCCTCCCTCCAGTAGAAGGTGACGAAACTACAGATGGTGATGCAACTGAATCCTCTGAAGATGATGAAACAAGTTGGCTGACCTATGTCCTGGTAATCACCGGAGTGATAATTTTGGGCGTTGCCGCAGGATTACTCTACACCCGTAAGCAAGAAAGCAACGGAGTAAGTGAACCTAAGGAATATGCACAAGGCGGAATTATCAATCAGTTGCAACCCATTGATGCATCTTCTTACGCATCACCACAGACAACAACACAGTCTTACGATACAGGCTATGCACAACAAGCACAAGTGGTCCAACCCGTACAACCAGTTGTTACCGAACCAGTCGCTCTTCAGCAATGGACTGACGCAAACGGACACACATTCAGAAGAATGGACGATGGAAGCACAATGTGGTGGAATGGAACAGATTGGCAAAAGTATGCCTGAT
>QQSG01000021.1:7274-8641 GCA_003602665.1 Candidatus Poseidoniales archaeon | reverse complement strand
GAAGCGATTGGAGGCTCTCCAGATTCTGCTGAAGCACTCAATCCAATTCCTGACAAGGCTTGCTTGAGAACACCTACGTGTCCGATTCGTAATTCCCAATTCTTGAGTCCACTTTCTGAAAGCATATTGATGGCTAAAGCAATGACTTCTGCTTCAACCAATGGCCCTGTAGCTCCAATGAGTTCAACACCATATTGGAAAAACTCCCGATATCGTCCTTTCTTGAATTCCTCATATCGGAAACATTGTCCAAAGTAAGAGAGACGGAGTGGTTTGGTTTCATTGCGCAATTCTTCAGCAACCATACGCATGACTGGAGCAGTTAATTCGGGACGTAGTGTAAGATCACGCTCTCCTTTGTCCTTGAATGCATACAATTGAGAGACGACACCAGGTCCTGATTTTGCAGTAAACAAATCAAGTGATTCGAATATAGGTGTTTGAATTCGAGAAAAGCCGTGTCGTCGAGCCTGTTCTTCAAGAAGAGATTCGAAGGCTAAACGACGTTGCATCTCTTGAGGACCAAAGTCACGGGTACCTCTCGGGCGTTGGACCATGTGCAAACCAGCGGCTCTCCCCTCTAATGCCCTTCGCTTAAATTCGGAGTGAAAGAGAGGTCTGTGGATGCTTCACTCTTCTTCAGTAACTTCTGGAAGAATAGGGGCATCTGGAAGTTCTGGATGTGGCTTTTCTTCTAACTCATCTGCTTCAGCAATACGCTTCAATCGTTCGACGAGTTCCCAGTCTGGTTCCTCTGGTTCAGCACGTTCCGGTTGCACTTCACCATCCCAAGCATCTTGGCGTACTTCGACTAATTCATCCACTGTGTGAACGTCTGAATCATCTTCCAGATCGATTACTTCAGACTCTTTTACAGATTTGACGCTGGGCGATGCACCTAAGGATTCGAATGCTTTTGCAACAACTTTGGCATCTGGAGCCGTTCCTGAAGATGCAGCTTTGATTCTCTTTTGTTGGAACGTTGCTTTCTGTTCAGCTTCTTCTGCTTCTCGTCTCATCTGCATTTCAACAGATTCCCAAACCTTACGCTCTTTACGCTTTTCAGCTTGTTCTTTTTGCCACTCTATTGCTTCCTCAGAGGGCTTGTCATAGCGGGACCAAAACCATCGAGTAATACCAATGAAAAGGAGAGAGAGAACAAGCCCTCCCAATAACCACTGAACGAGTGGTTCCATTCTACCACCTCAATTCGTCTGAGCGTTTTCAGAGGATGCTTCTGCATCGAGGATGTCGGCTCCAAGAATGCCAATAAGAACATCATCGCCACCTGGAAGTTGCGAAATGTCTGCATCCGCTCCTTCAGGAACGTTACGGTACAATGGTCGCTGAATCAACGTCTTATTGAG
>QQSG01000021.1:2465-7141 GCA_003602665.1 Candidatus Poseidoniales archaeon | reverse complement strand
AAGAACGGGAAGGCGAGATAAAGACAGATGTCCCACCATCGTCCAACTTCTAAATCGTTATCTCCCGTGTTGATGAAGTCATCACGGAAAGCGGATACTCCGACACCAAGATATCCCTTGATTCCAGGTGCAGCCTTGCCCAATTCGACTTCCTTCTTCCACTTGACATAGCCGTACTTCCAGATAGAGAATGCAATAAACAAACCACTGAACATGAGTCCATAGCCCCATATGTGATCTTGAACCTCAAGGAATTCTGGGAATGCGACACCGCCAGCATCGAGTTGGATCCACAAGAGTGCTGAAGGCAATCCAAAGAAGAAGATAGCAAGAGATGTAATCAGGACTGACTTTTGTCGGTCGTATCCGTGATCGACGAAATTTCGAACGCACAGTTCAACTGTTGAAATCATTGACGTAATCGCTGCAAATGATAACGCTAGGAAGAATCCTGCCATCATGACGAAGGCCCCAATCGGACCTCCTGGTGCTTGAGCGAACACTTCCGGTAATGCAAGGAAGGTGATTGCCGATGACCCGTTTGTAACTGTGGTCAAAGGGTCTGCGCTGACTGCAAAGATTGCTGAAAGAACAGCGAGACCTGCAATGATGGAAATGCTGTTGTTTGCGAATCCCATGGTGAAGGCATTGAGAACTGTGTCCTCGTCTTTTCTCATGTAAACTGCGTATGTGATACACATACCCATACCAGCAGAACAAGACCAAGCAGATTGGGACAATCCGTTAATCCAGACTTCAGGCTCCATCAACATGTCAGGATCAACAGTAAACATGAACAGTGCGCCATCCAGGCTTCCATCGGACATGTCCATCCAAAGCGAAAGACCGAGGGTCATGAAGAGAAGTACGAAGAGAGAAGTCATTAACAGAACGTTGACTTTCTCAATCGCTTTTGCACCCTTCCAGATTGCGAGTAGTGTGATTGCGATGATGAGAGCTTGGAATGCAATTACCTGCATTGGAGATTGAAGGAAAGTGTTCCAGACCTCAGTCGTATCGACCCCATCTCCAGTTAATCCACCAGAGATTCCGAGTTGGAAATACTTCAGACACCATCCAGCAACAATCGCATAATAGAATCCGATTGCAGTTGAAATCCATGCGGTCCAAAGCCCCATCCATGCGAACTTCTTACCTGCAAAGATACGGAAGGTACCGACAGTACCTACTCGAGAACGCTTACCCATTGCGAATTCTGCAATAACAAGCGGAATCGACCAAACGAAGAGGAAAAACAGCCATGGAATAAGGAATGTCCCTCCGCCATTTGCTCCAACCATTCGGGGAAAACGCCAAATGTTTCCAGTACCGATTGCTGCACCGATAGATGCGAAAATAAGACCGAGTCGGCCAGAGAATTGGTCGCTATCTGCCATCAAATCGCCTCCTATACCGCCTCGGCTTCTAAGACTGCAGAAGCCTCATAGACACTCTCTTCTTGATCTTTAAGCATAATTCGTAAACAGACACCAAGACTTCCCCAGATTGTTCCTGCTACAATAGTGAAGAGAACGAGTGATCCAAATAGGGATCCATATCCTTCTCGATATGTTAAATCCAGTTCATAATAGGCACCATCTGCAGGATATTGAATAAAATCAGATCCTCCGAGCGTGAATACTGTGGCCTTGTAGTGCAGTTTTCCTGTAGCAGTTTCAGATATCGGTAACATACCTCGTAAGATAGTTCCATTTCCTTCAGGCAATGGGCATGATTCATCATCGACAACCATCACTGAAACTGATTCCCATGGCGTAGTTGCCCATTCACGAGATCCGTAATCGCTCTGTAAGCGGCTTGGTTTGACCGTACGCCATTCGATTTTGGTGTTGGATTCGCTGTAAGGGAATTGTTTTGAGACACACAAATCTACTGGAATATCACCTTCTGCTGGGATGTCGACTTTATCTCCAGCTTCGAGATAGTTTTGTTGAGAGATGTTCGCCATTTCGAGATCTGCTCGCTCTCGAGGATTATCGGCGATTTCAGCCATGTAGAAGCCTGTTCCAAGGTTACGCACTGCAATATGGTCAATATCATCCTCATGTTGATGGAAGGCAGTTCCAATCTCAGATGTGTAACAGTAAGAGCCGTGAACACCGTAATGCCAGTCACAGAAATCCCCAGATGTTGGGTATAGGTCAGAAGATTGCATGTTTGTGTATTGAGTCATTTCTGCCATCTGAGCACCGTGATACTTCAGTTGCTCGTGATCAGGGCTTTCACACCCTGTGCAATGACCCCAAGGATAGAGGATAAGTTCAGAGTAGGAGTGGTGTGTTAAGGTTGCTTTGAATTCACTTGAGCCGTCGCCAACATCGTCGTTCATTTCTGTCAGGTCTTGAATGAATTTAGTCTCAGGTTCAGAGTTACCTCCCCACCAATCTTCGTCAGTTACACCGTCTGCATCATCGTCCTTTCCATCAACGTGATCTTCGTTGATTTGACCGTCTCCATCATTGTCTGTATCATCAACTGGACCGTTGTAGACATCGTTGTTGGAACCATCCAGTTCTCCTTCTGCGGGAGAACAAGTACCTGGAATCAATGGTCCAGTTGCACCAAGTGGCGCTCCCCATTCGAATTGATAATTTCTGTTTAAGTCCACACCATCACAATCTTCGTCAACTTTTTCTTGAAGGTCTGGCAGAGGCGTTACGCCAGTGAATGTGTTGTCTCTGAGATTCTTTCTCCATCCACCGCTTGGACATGATTCCCAAGCAGGTGCTGGACAGAATACTTCACGATCGTAGATGTTACCATCCACATTGAGCATTGGAATAAGGTAAATTTCACGTGTGTTCACAAGGTCTGTAATGAACTGTTCAGAATAATCTTCATCGACACCGTGGTCTCCAGGGCCGCAATTAGTTCCATCTTTGTTCGAGTCTTGATCCTCAGGTTCTAGGGCAAGGCAGTCCCCATCGTCGTCAAGGATACCATCATTGTTGGCGTCTCCCCATGGGTCCTCATCAACCAAGCCGTCTCCGTCGTTATCGTAACCAATATTGTTGTAAGAGAAAGCTATGACTTCCATTTGCATAATAGCGACAGTGTATGACATCCATTCTCGTGCGTGATGGTTACCTACAATCATCACGTCACGACGGTCTTCGTAATTTCCATTGTCTCCAACAAATTCGTTGTACTCGCCACCTTGAACGTCACCAGTAATTTTCAACCAAGGTGATGCATGACCGTAATACCAGCCCTCGTATGCATTTGCAGTGACTGTTTCGCCACGAGCATTGACCCCTCCGTTCATTCCTTCGTGGAATTCAAAAATGTCAGGATTTTGCTCGGTCAATTGTTGCATACGCAACTTCATTGTTTCATAACTGTGATATTCCTTGAATTGGAGAATGCGCTCTCCTTCAGATGCCCAAGGAAAAATGTCGTTGACATAGTCTTCTGACCAGGTGCTTTCGGGAGTAATATCAGTATCATCTTGTTGTACATTCACCGTCGAAGCGATGACTGGGGAAAGCATTGAGAGTAACAATGGTAGAACCAACAACCCAAATGCTACGATACTTGTTTGCCGAGGGGACTTTTCAATTGGCATGCTATCAACTCACCCCAACTGTTCCCCACACTTGAAACCGTCGAATACTCGATTTTGTTGATGAGGGAAAAGAACTTGAAGACGAGCATGCAGGAAAGGGCATGGGCCTATACGATAATCTCACCTATTCAAGCGACGATTTAGGTGGCTTTTCAGAGTCGACTCTCATCGTTTTAGCATCAATATTCATTGCCTCGTTTATTGTTCGGTTTCTGGTAAGTACGCTCTCGCATCGTTTTGTAAGCGTCATAATTTCAAACGATGAGATACGGAAAAAGGCAGTCAAGAAAGGAGATGCAGCGCTTGGGACAGCCGCTGCTTCCGTTTTTGCCTTCATATTCTGTTCCATCTTGTGGGATGAACGTTCAGAAAATGCAAACATTGTCATCCCATCATGGCTTGAATATCTTCCAGATGTGTTGCAGTTCTTGCTTGTGTTCTTTGTCGTTGTTTGGGCATTCCGATTGGTTTCCCTTGTCTACGATGTTGTCAAATTCTTCGACACGGATGGCGAACTTGACGGAACAGAGAAGACCCTGATTTCTGCATTAGAAAGTACGCTTCGGTTTGTTATTGCCTTTGTTGGTTCAGTCTTTATCGCAGATGCTCTAGGCTTCCAGTTGACATCACTCCTTGCAGGATTGGGAATCACTGGACTTGCTCTTGCCCTTGCCGCAAAGGACACGATCTCAAATTTCTTTGGAGCAATTACTGTTTTACTTGATCGCCCATTCAAGGTCGGAGATTGGGTTATCATCGGCTCTTCCGAAGGTGAAGTCATTGAAATCAATCTTCGAACGACACTTGTCCGAACCTCTTTGGATACCATCATCACTATTCCTAACGCAAACCTCGTCAGTACACCTGTTGAGAACTGGGGCAAGCGACGTTGGCGACGTTGGCAATCGATGATTCATCTCGATATCAATTCGGATCCAACTGATGTTGAATCCTTCTGCAAGCGTACACTGGAACTTATTCAGAATCATGAAGCAACCACAAAGGAAGACTCATCCTGGTGCAGCATCAATACAATTTCAGCTCAATCGATTGATATTGGACTCAACCTTTACTGGAACGTATCCTCATC
>QQSG01000021.1:0-2379 GCA_003602665.1 Candidatus Poseidoniales archaeon | reverse complement strand
GAATTCGACAACAACGTTGATGATTCGTTCTCGAGATACTTTATCTCAAATTGGAGAGGGATCCTTCCACCAATACATCCTGTTTGAAGCAAATGAAAGTAAAGCACCTGCAAGAGCAACTCCAATTGCAAAGGAAGGCGTCATTGAATCGATTTGCCACCCATAATAGGCGACAATCATCGTGGTAAGACCAACCCATACTCCGCTTTTCCATACGCGTAATACACCGAGATGTGCTTGTAATCTTGTTACATCTTTCAGCCATGCTTTAGAGGACTCAAGCCCCTTTTTATCGTCATAGAGTACTGCTTCAGCATAGGAAAAGAGGACGTCATAGTAGCGCCAAATCCATGCACCTCCAAGAACCGTTGAAAGCGCTTTTTTACTTGACCAACTCGAAGGAGTTACTGATGACCAAGCCCCGAGCATCGCTTCGATATCGTCACGAGCATAGCCATTATGTTCAACCCAACGACCCTCCATTTGTATCAGTTCAGCCAGAGCAGGGAGGCGTTCATCACCGCACAGGAGATGTTCGCTTACACGCTGATTCATGGGAATAAGCACTGTTTTTTCATCTCTTGTTCCAATCCAAGATGGATGAATTCGAAGTGCTGGAAGGCCGACTGTATGCTTCGTATGCGGAGCCCTCCACAATGTGTTTGGTCGAAGAGCGTCTTCCACAGACTTCAATCGTTGATTCCAACGGTTTTGATCGTTTGGTGTTGAGAATTGTTCAAGCGAAGATTGTGCTTTTCCAAGCTCTGTTGAAATCCACTTCATTTCAGCGTCATGTGTTAATTCAAAATGTGGAAAGACAACTATTGCATCGTTTCCATTGAGCGTCATTCCTGCTATTGGGAGGAGAACGGATGAAGAATCTAAGGCCTTGGTCCATGCTGATTTCCGAGACAGCAATGATGTTGAATCGCTGGTCGGAATTGAATATACAAGAGCAGAATAAGCCTCATTCAGTTGCAATAATGTGAGATTTCCATGCTGACGNATTTGTTGAACCGATTGAACATTCAACTCTGAGAACGAACCCCAACAGCCACTGTCTTGCTCATTCCACCAAGAAGCCTCCAACGTCTTTGCGACATCGAAACAATCCAATGTACCCCATTTCGTTATTATTTCTTGATTCGAAAGAGCATCTTCTATTGAACCACGGGCAAGGCCACGTGGCCACCATGATGCTTCCTCCATGCCAAGCCACATGAGAACTCACCATTCAATGTGTCTTTGTGACAAGAGGGATGCAATGAAACAAGAGAACAGATTGGAAGAAGCGGGACGGCCATGGGAATTAGCGAAAAAATGGGGGATGTTCTCGGCCAAGCGGTCGAGGCAAAACTGTTTCGCGAAGTCATGGAACACGACATTCAACCAAAGCATCTTGCCATCATTATGGATGGAAATAGACGGTTTGCTTGGCGATCAAACCTTGCCACACACGTCGGTCATCGAATCGGAAAACAACGTCTGGAGGCCGTCCTTGATTGGGTCCTTGAACTTGGAATTCCTTGGTTCACGGTCTATGCATTGTCCACAGAAAATCTCAATCGTCCTGAAAAAGAATTGAAGACGTTGTTCAAACTCTACATCGATGGTCTCAAGTCGATTGCAGATGATCCAAGAATTCATGAAAACAATGTCCGTGTTCAAATCATTGGCCATCGTGATCTCCTTCCAAAGGATGTTAACGACGCAATAGATTACGCTGAATCTGAGACCAAAGATTACGGAGACTTTGTGTTCACTGTCTGTCTTGCTTACGGTGCTCGAGAGGAAATGATACGAGCCATTCAAAACATTGCGGAACTTCACGCTAAGGGTGATCTCCCTCTCGAAGGAATCACTCAGGATACTGTTTCAGAACATCTCTACACTGCGGAGATGCCCGATCCAGATTTAGTCATTCGAACAAGTGGGGAGGAACGAATTAGTAACTTCCTTCTTTGGCAAATGGCTTATTCAGAATTGTACTTTACTGATGTTTTTTGGCCATCATTCAAGAAGAAAGATTTGCTAAAGGCAGTACAAACATACCAGATGCGAAAGCGTAGATTTGGTGAATGAAATGACACAATGCGACGCTTGTCTGGGCTATCTCAATCCTGCACTTGCAGTTGACGCATGTGTTCGTCGCGGCGAAGAAATTTTGTTGGTTCAAAGAAAGTTCCCCCCATCTGCAGGTTCTTGGGTCCTTCCAGGAGGATTTGTTGATCAAGGTGAACGCCCACAAGATGCAGTCCTTAGAGAATTAAAGGAGGAAGCGAATCTTGACGGAAAAAATCCAATCTTACTTATGGTCATGGGAGAACCTGACCGTGATCCTCGTAAGCATATTGTAAGCATCGTCTACGAAGTTGAAGC
>QQSG01000020.1:2156-5318 GCA_003602665.1 Candidatus Poseidoniales archaeon | reverse complement strand
GAGTAATCTCGCCATGGTCCTCTCAAACATAGGAGGTGTTTGAACTCATTCCCTTCGATTTTTCCTATGCATTCATGTATGCGAGCCAAGAGCGAAGGTCGTGGTCAATCAATTCCTCGTGTTTCAAATAGCCGCAGTATGCGGTCTTGTTGGAATGACGTTAGGATGGCGTGGCGTGATGACCAAGTACGCAGGATTTTATGATCTTCCCACCGCATGGAATCAAGTATTCTGGGGTATTTTACTCGGTGGCGCTTATGCCTCTTATGCGGACAATTCTTTGTTCATACCCTATTACGAAGCTGCACTACTCGATTCAGGCAATGGTGAACTTAACATCATACAATTTATTCTCGTGCCTTTATTGGGTACTATTGGTATGCACCTTTTACTTCGAAGACAACGAGTTCGTAAAGGTGGCTCCCAAGCAACAAGTGGCTGGGCACTCGGCCTTGCAGTTGGTGGAATGTTAGCCATCGTACTTATTCAACGAAAACTTGCTACGGACATGGATGAAGTTTGGGATTACATTACGGTCTTATCACTTGCATTCTTTGCACCACGCGTAGAGGGCCTTATCACCACATTTCACGGCACCTTGATGCTTAAAGGGAAACGATGGGGCGCTATCCTGCGAACTACTTTTTGGAGAATCCTCTCCCTAACTATGCTTTACTATGCTTGGTTTAATCCAATTGCTTGGGTCTTCATTATACCACCAATTTTGCTTGTTAAAGACAATGCAGATAAGTGGATTTGGGACTCTGTCCCCAAAGAAGGTAAGCGGCGATGGCGCAGAATGCAAGCGGATAGGGTACGTGAAGAGAATTTAGCAAGGAGAAATCAAAATGAGAATCCCCCGCAGGGCACCGTTTTCTTCGTCCCTCATGCTATTGCTGAAGAACAAGAATGAAAATTCCGCTTCGACTTCACGTATGAATGGTTTGGTCGGTCATCTCACACAACCATTAAACGATGAATGGCTAACCAATTCTCTATGGGCTCCTGCCCTTACTGTAATTCTCCGACGATGGATGGTGATACCATCTGTTACTCTTGTGGTAGAGTGCTTGCTAGCAGTCGCATCATGAATGAACGAATTGGATTACAACTTGACCGGAATACCGGAGTCAATACCTACAAGATGACCAAAGCACCAAAACGCCGAGGTTATGTTCAAAACGATCGGGGAAGAAGTAAGAATATCCTCAAAGGTGGCAGGAACAGATTCAGAACGTTAGTGATGTTGGGCCTCGTTGCATTCATTATGCTTTCACCGCAAGCCCGTGAACATATTTTATCAGAAGTAGGAGACATCAAGGAATTCCTTGAAAATCCAACTCTGGGCTATATGGTCTACGATGTAGATGCTGATTATACTCTCAATCGCATCGTTACAGCATCAAATCCAGACAGTACGCCTTCCTCCATGTTGGAAAATTTACCCATAACACCGGACATAAAAGCCCTTGAAGGGCAATCCTCAACATTTGTTTACACAGATGGAACCAATCCAGTACCTAACCAACTTATCCAAGATGTAACGGATATTAAATTGATTATCGATGGACAAACGATCAATGTACCACTCGAAGGGATTCCTCCACGGATGGTTGCCGACAAAATCACCACTCCTAACGGACATGAAGTATGGTGGCCCGGTACATCAGGGACAGGTGAGAACTTTTGCATAGGAGGCCCCTGTGTTAAGGTTAAGATTAATTTGGGACCCGGGGAATCGACGATTTTTGAATACCAAACGACGATTCAAACCAAATCATACACATGGGATGGAGATTCAGGCAACATCCTCCCTACTGTTCCAGGGTTCACGACTGGGATTACTTCAGAAACAAGTGGCACGTTTGCTGACTTTGCCAATAGAGGAGATGGAGTTCGAGAGAATACCTTTACTGCTGCAAAATGGTATAATAAAAACCGCATAGATCAGTATGATTATGCCATTGACGGTGCAGCTGCAAATGTTATCGCTGCTGTTGCGACTGTAGAAAGTAATCTACCAGAAGGTAATGACAATGTATACGACTTCGTACGTGGGGTCTTCGATTACATTCGAGATAATATTCAATATGACGATGATGCTCCCGAACCGTCTCGAAGCGGCCCGAGTTGTTTAGGTGCAGGAATAGGAGACTGTGACGAACAAACCAATGCCTTCCTAAGCATGCTCAGAGTGAGAGGCGTTCCCGGATGGTATGTTTTCGGCGTCTTGTCAAGTCAATCTTACACACAATGGGAAGCGCATGCTTGGGGATATATCCAACTTCCAATGTCAGATGAATGGTGCAATGAAATGAATATTGAATTGAACACCTGTTTTGTAGAAGCTTCAGTTGATGTTACAAACAACAAATGGCTTCTTCACACAGCATCCGCCCTCATCGATTGGATTGAGAAACCTGATCCTACTGGCACCTACATCAACGCCTTTTATCGACCAATATCACATACCCACAATAGCAATGGAGAAGGTATTGACCGGGACCGGACGTTCGATACGGTTGGTGCAATCAATTTTGGCGGTGGGAAATTCCCTGTCTATCAGTGAGGTGATGAGTAAATGCGAGTGATTATTGGTGGTGCTGGAAGAGTAGGGGCTGAATTAGCTCGTGCAATGCGTGCAGAAACGATGGATGTCGTTCTTATCGATAATGATTCGAGAGCTGTTAAGAATGCTCAATCCCTTGACGCTTTGGTGATTCATGGAGACATTACATCTCGTGATTCCCTCATAGAAGCAGGTATTGGAGATGCAACAGTTTTTGTTGCTGTTACTGATTCTGATGATCGTAACCTCATCGCTTGTGCACTCGCAGAAGATGAGCATAGAAGACAAAATGGTTCTTCGATCCAAAAAACACTCCTCTCGATTGGGCGATTCCGAAATCCGCATTACGTTACAGAACATTCAGAAGGTCACCTAAAGCGTTGGGCTTCTGTCGATTATGCAATTGACCCTGTCGATGGGGCAATACGACGTTTAGCAACAGGTCTACGATCATCTGCAATTGAAGAAGTGATACCGTTTGGCCATGAAGCGTATATTATCGAATTAAATGTAACACAAAATGCTTCCAATGTCATTCATCAGACACTTGCAGAAGCTGGTTTAGGAATTGAAGGTGGTTTACCGCTGATTGT
>QQSG01000020.1:687-2059 GCA_003602665.1 Candidatus Poseidoniales archaeon | reverse complement strand
TCCTTTAGCCGAATTCTTACATCCTTTGGCCATGAGTCTATTGATTTCCCAACAAAACCAAAGGTTGCAATAATTGGTGCTACTGAAATTGGGAAGCGAATCGCTGAAGATTGGCTCCGTAGTGGTGCTATTGTAACCGTAATCGAACGCGATTTGAACATTGCAAACAACTTGTCAGGTTCAGATATTGGTTCGCATGGAAATCTCGAAGTGATACATGGAGATTTCCTCGATCGTAATATCCTTACAGAAATAGGAATAAACGAACACCATATTGCAATCGCTGCTTTAGATGATGATCACATATCAATTGCAGCAGCACTCCTGGCAAATGACATGGGTGTGACTCGTACAGGATTGATTCTAAAGGATTCAGATTTAGTCAAAGTTACTCAACGAATGGGTATTACATTCGCAGTTGACATAAAAAGAGTCGCTGTTGATAACATACTCGCACACATCCACACTCGGGCATCAGGTGCATATGCGATACTGTCCAATATTCCGGATATTGTTGGAATTAGCCTTCCAGTATCGAATGCTACGAAATTTGTAGGTAAGCGAGTGGGAGATGCAGGAATACCAGATTGGGCAAGAATTGCATTCATTCAACGTAGGAACACCATGGGTGGATGGGAAACCTTACGCCCATCAAGAGACAAGTCCATTGTTGAAGGCGATCGACTTATCTTGTTCTGTAGGCCTGATAGAGTAGCGGATCTTGAGAAGAAATTTAAGGTGTAATCATGCGTTTTGACGTACTTGCCCTCATCCTTGGTTGGACATTGGTTGCATTGACGATTCCTCTCGTGCTATGTGCAATTCTAACGGGATTTCTAGATGATTGGGATTTAGCAATACGTGCATTTTCAGCACCTGCGGGTTTATCACTTTTCATTGGATTCCTTATGCTCAGATTTGGAACCAGAAGGAACACAGCGACTCGTTTGCGAGATAAAGAGGCTTTTGCAGCAGTTGCATTAGTTTGGCCCCTCGCAGTTTTTGTTGGAGCACTACCCTACTGGCTTGGAGGCGTATTTCATGGACCATTTACCGAGGGGTCTGACGTAGCAGATATTCTACGCGGTGCAGTAAACTCTTGGTTCGAATCGATGTCTGGATTTACAACAACTGGAGCTACTGTCATTTCGACATCGATGAGTCCAAGTTGTTACCCAGGTATGGATTGTATTAATTCTCAGCCGAGAGGTCTACTTCTTTGGAGATCACTAACGCAATGGTTTGGTGGAATGGGAATCATTATGCTTGGAATGATGATTTTATCTCGTGTTATCGGTGGAGGAATGGCCCTGGCTCGTGCAGAACTGACAGGACCTTCTCTGTCACGATTGAAGCCAAAGATCCAAGAAAC
>QQSG01000020.1:0-533 GCA_003602665.1 Candidatus Poseidoniales archaeon | reverse complement strand
CATTTTGAATCATACACAGTTGAATTAATCATCATTCTGTTCATGTTTATTGGTGGAATTAACTTTACATTGTTATGGTTTATCAGGGAAGGGCAATTCAAAAAGGCCACACAAGACGAAGAATTCAAAAATTATCTTGTGTACATATTCACGACATTCCTTTTCATAACAATCGCTCTCTTAGTAACCCGAGATTATACAACGACTGATTCATTTATTGACAGTTTATTCCATGTTGTTTCAATTGGAACGTCCACAGGTTATACCTCTACTGATTATATGCAGTGGCCTGTATTCACCCATCTCTTGCTTTTCGTACTGATGATCGTAGGTGCATGTGCAGGAAGTACGAGTGGTGGATTGAAATTGATGAGAATTAATCTCGCTTTCAAAGTCGCTATGAGAGAACTCGTCCGAATCGCACAACCGAGAAAGGTACAAAAAATTCGACTCAATAATCAAGTCGTAGGGGACCAACAACTCGGACTTATTGTAGGAATGTTGTTTGTTTGGATAGGGCTATTTGCGATATC
>QQSG01000002.1:9484-9954 GCA_003602665.1 Candidatus Poseidoniales archaeon | reverse complement strand
CGGAGTACGCGTGAAGGATGGAAGAGTGTGGATGGCAATCCTCCAGTCCCCGTTGGGGGTCCGAAACAGAAAACGTCTGTATTTGCAATCGGTCTTGCGCCGAGGCCTGTTCCTAGAATGTCTCTGTTCACGCCAACAATTCCTGTCATAGCGCCACCATATGGATCAAGTGCTGAAGGAGAGTTGTGGGTCTCTGCCTTCATACAGACGCTCCAATCATCGTTCCATGCAATAACTCCCGAGTTGTCGTGAAACACTGAGAGAAGCCAATCTACTTCCTTCGCCATATCGTGAGTAGGATTCATGATGTGAGTCTTAAAGAGTGAATCGATGATAGAATCTTCATTTGTCTCTGTATCGATGTGATGGATTTTACTTGCGAAAATCTTGTGTTTACAATGCTCACTCCATGTTTGTGCGAGACATTCCAATTCAACATCTGTAGGAGCGTTTGTGGAAATACCAACGGA
>QQSG01000002.1:0-9396 GCA_003602665.1 Candidatus Poseidoniales archaeon | reverse complement strand
GATAAACGAATGAGTTCCTCGTCAGCCACCTCCAAATCAATGGTGGATGGAGATTGGCGCACGATCGTTGGCCTCTCTGGGAAAGTGATTACCGAAGCATTACCAGAAGAAATGTCATCTCGTGTAGCGAGAATCGCTCGCTCGATGAGTGGGTTATGAAGTGTTGAAGCAAGCCACGCATTGTCAACAGTCTCTGGAAGATTCGTAAACACATATGTTGTGTATGTAGATATTGCTGCATTTACGTCTGGGAAGAGTACTTGAAATCCGTCGTTTGCAGCAGCTCCTGGGTTATCGGTAACGCCTGGCTTAAATCCAACAGTTACGCAGAGCGATGGTGTCTGGGGAAAGAAGGTTGTATCATGGATAAGTGTGGTGTCAACTGCACCAAACTCAATGATTGGATCAGAAAATATGTCTTGAACTCGAGGTGTAATTGAAGAAGCATCATATTTACTGCGAATGAGGTATCCACAGATACTACGAACGATGCCTACATCGATTCCGTGGTCTGCAATAAGTTGGCGACGTACAACATCTCCCCGTACATCGCGCATCCCTTCCGTTTGCAAAGGCGTGACTTCGATTCGAACATCGTGGACTGTCATTACTTCCGACCCAAACAGAGTTCATCGCATACGCTCTTTGAACACTACGGAGTGCTTCACTGGGAAGAAAGAAGAGTTTTGAGGAAGTTTCCAGTAAAACTACTGGCTTCTTTAGCCACTTCTTCAGGCGTTCCTGCAGTTACAATTTGGCCACCGCGATCGCCTCCTTCAGGGCCGAGGTCGATGACGTGATCGCTACATTTGACAACATCAAGATGGTGCTCAATAACGATTACAGTATGGCCTTTAGAACGTAATTCGAGAAGGACGTCAATGAGCATTTGAACATCGCTAAATGCCAATCCAGTGGTTGGTTCATCTAGGATGTATACTGTGTGTTTATGCGGAGGTCTGCGTAATTCACTTGCAAGTTTAACGCGTTGTGCCTCACCGCCAGACAATGTTGTTGCCGGTTGGCCTAGTCGAATGTAAGAGAGGCCAACTGAATGAAGCGTTTCGAGTGTTCTGTGGATTTTACGGTGATGTTCAAAGAATTTTACCGCTTCACCGACTGGCATTTGTAAGACATCATGGATGTTCTTTCCTTTCCATGTCACTTCTAGACATTCTCTTGTGTAGCGCTTACCATTACAGATATCGCACTCAATCCAAACATCGGGTAAGAAGTTCATTTCTAATTTTATTGATCCTGCCCCGGAGCAAGCTTCACACCGCCCACCTTTCACATTGAAACTGAAGGTTCCGGGAGTATATCCTCGCTCCTTTGCCAAGGTTGTATTTGAGAAGAGTTTTCTAATCTCGTCAAAGACTTTGGTATATGTTGCTGCGTTTGAACGAGGAGTTCTACCGATAGGAGACTGGTCAATTATGATGGCTTTATCGACGTGTTCTAGTCCTTTGATTTCCTTGTGTTTCCCCGGTAATTTTTCGCTGTTGTGAAGGTATCGTTGAAGAGAAGGTGCTAAGATTCCAGAGATGAGGGAAGATTTTCCCGAGCCGGATACCCCTGTAACGGATGTAAAGCAGCCCAATGGTAATTTGACATCGATATTGCTCAAATTATTGTGTTCTGCCCCTTTGATTGTGAGCCATTTCTTTGAAGGTTTATGCCTTTTTTCTGGAACTTTGATTGAGCGCCTTCCTGAAAGATATGCTCCAGTAACCGAATCCTTCGCTTTCATGACCTTGCTTGGTATTCCATTTGCAACGATATTGCCTCCTTCGAGTCCGGCTCCAGGACCTAGATCGCAAATCCAATCAGCTTGACGTA
The DNA here is from genome assembly GCA_003602665.1 of Candidatus Poseidoniales archaeon. Lineage (GTDB taxonomy): Archaea > Thermoplasmatota > Poseidoniia > Poseidoniales > Poseidoniaceae > MGIIa-L2. The sequence goes on along the minus strand of QQSG01000002.1, from coordinate 7,557 downwards.
AAGTATCTTCATCGTGCTCAACAACAAGAAGTGTGTTGCCTAATGAAGTAAGTTCACGTAAAGTTTCCAGCAGCCGTTCATTATCTCGTTGATGGAGGCCAATGGAAGGTTCATCCAAGACGTACATGACTCCTGTTAGCCTTGACCCAATTTGTGTTGCTAATCGTATACGTTGGCTTTCTCCTCCAGAAAGAGTGTTTGCTTTACGGTCCAATGTTAGGTAATCAAGACCAACGCTATCTAAGAAACCAAGTCGGTTTTCGATTTCTTTGAGGATTTCATTTCCAATGAAGAGTGAACGGTCGTTGAGCGGTTCTAAGACATCGGCATATTGTTCAGGAGGCCCATCCGCTTCTGGATTGAGGGCTTTTATGAGCTGGTATGCTTCATGAACTGAACTTCGGCTGACTTCTGGAAGGCGGATACCACCAACTGTTACGAAACGAGCTGCTGGGTTGAGTTTCTCTCCGTTACAGGCATGGCAATCAAGATCGGTCATACAAGCAATAAGGCGGTTCCGAGTTCGATCCGAAGAAGTTTCCGAATAGGTTCGTTCAAGCCGAGAAATAATCCCATCCCAAGGACGGTTCATTTTGTAGATCGAACCGTTATCTGATTCGAAATGGAAGTGAATGATGGTGGAGCCTGAGCCATGAAGGAGGATATCTTTGGAATCTTCATCGAGAAGGCCAAACGGAACTGTCGTCGATATGCCATAGTGTTCGCATACTTGCTGTAATAATTTTTTGTACCATCCTGGGGACATGGACTGGCGCCATGGTAGGACGCAACCATTCGATACTGCAAGTGTATCATCAATGATCAAATCGGGATTGAATTGTCTCTGAATTCCAAGTCCTTGACAATCAGGACAGGCTCCCAGTGGAGAATTGAATGAGAAAACCCGGGGTGATAGCTCTGGCATAAATGCCCCGTGTTCAGGACAAGCAAAGTCTTCTGACCATGAGACTGTGTCGCCTTCGTTGTGTACTGGACGATTTTTTCCTTCGAGGGTTTCAGGCTTTGAAGGAACACGTAAACTGGTGACTGCAAGTGCCCCTCCTCCCAGACGTAATGCATTTTCTACGCTCTCTGTTGTTCGTTGACGTCGCTCTCTTGAAAGAATGAAACGATCGATTCGGACATCAATATCATGTCGCATGTTTTTGTCGAGTGTCGGTGGCTTTTCGAAGTCAACTTCGTGCCCATTGACTCGGCCTTGCATGTATCCTTGTTCGACAAATTGTCGGAATAATTCAACATGGGTTCCCTTTCTTGCACGAACAACTGGACTCCAAACTGCAATCGTGTGTTGTTCATAATTCCAGAAGATATCATCAACGATTTCTTGTACTGTTCGTCGTGCTACTTCTTGACCGCAGTCTGGGCAGTGGGGTTTTCCAATTCGTGCCCAGAGGAGTCGAAGGTAGTCTTGGATCTCCGTAACGGTTGCAACCGTTGATCTAGGATTGTGTGAACCTTGTTTCTGGTCAATCGAGATGGCTGGTGAAAGTCCCTCAATACCGTCGCAATCTGCTTTCTTCATTTGCCCAATGAATTGGCGCGCATAGGATGAGAGCGATTCAACGTACCTTCGTTGGCCTTCAGCGTAAAGGGTATCGAATGCTAGACTTGATTTTCCTGAGCCTGAAACGCCTGAAATAACAACGAACTTTCCTCTTGGAAGCTTAACATCGATGTCCTGCAGATTGTGTGTACGAGCACCTCGCACCTCTATCCACTCGTGATTCACTGCCATAGGAACAAAGGTAGCGTGTTGTCAAGGGTTCTTCAATCCGTGGTTCCACGCCACATCATATTCCGATTCGAATCGAACCGGTTCATCGTCGAAGGGATGAAGAAATTCAAGAGCTGTTGCATGAAGACATATCCTCCCGTGTAGGTTGGTTTCTGCACCGTGCATTCGGTCACCAACGACTGGAGTACCGTGGTCAGCTAAAGCGACGCGGATCTGATGGCGCCTCCCAGTTTCGATAAGAATGTGCAAGAGTGTGGCAATGTCGTTTGATTTCATAACTTGCCAAGAGGTTATAGCAAGTTTGCTCTCCTTTGTTTTTACTTCAGAAATATGAACTCTCAGAGTCTTATCCTCTACAAGGTGGTGGGTTGCATTTCCATCTTCTGCAAGACCTTCGACAAGTGCAACATAGTTTCGGTGGACTTGCCGTTCGGCGAATTGTTCCTGAAGATATCGTTTTGAGTTTTCATTTTTTGCAAAAATCATGATGCCTGAGGTTGCCTTATCTAAACGATGGACGATGAAGCACCATCCTCTTCGATCATTTGTTTTACAATATTCAACACATCTGTTGTGGAGTGTGTCGGGCTCAAGTCTATCGGTCGCAACTGAAAGAAGTCCTGCTGGTTTTGAAACAACCAGAATATGGTCGTCTTCATGGATAATGTCCAAATCATGTTCTTTTGCTGAAACTTCTTTTTTCTCTTCGATGGTTAGTTTTGGCCGAGGTAGAATCTCGATAATTTGACCAATCTGAACGATGTGTTTTGCTCTGTGAATAACACTTTCATCAACTTGAATGCGTTGGCTTGTAAGCATTTTACGCAAGACGTTGTTACTCGTGGATGGTTGCATTTTTTTTAGGTGGTCGAGTAACGTCCCTTCTTCTGAAACGGTTACTCGCATGCGTTCACCTCAGAGCAAAAGCACTTCAATCCATTCCCCTCTTTTGCCCGATTGTCCTGGTTGGAGTAAGGTAAGGCCATCTGCAGAAGATAAACTATCGATGTTTCCTGATCCTTGATGCTTGGGTTGTTCAGCAAGGAAACCTTCTTTTGTCGAGCGTAATGTTACTCTTCGAAGAGTGAGGCAATCGTTTGTTGAACGGACATCCGTCAATAATTTGGCATGAACGATACGATCTATCGGAAACGATGTGTGAAGTGAATTCCGAAGGTAAGGGGTTACAAGCATACGGAAAACAACATGGCTGCTGACTGGATTTCCTGGAAGTCCAAACATTGGGGTTCCATTCCAGTGACCGAAAAGTGGTGGCGATCCAGGTCGAATGCGTACTCGCCAAAAAGCGATGTTTCCTTCTTCTTCCATGATTTTGCGAACAAAGTCCCAATCGCCCATAGAAACACCTCCGGAAGTGAGGAAAAGGTCGCACTCCGAGGAGGCTTGATTGAATTGTATTCGTAAATCATCCAATGAATCAACAACAGAAGGGTATCGAATAGGGATATGGCCAAGAGTCTTTACAAGGCCTGAAAGCCCATATGAATTTGACTCATAGATTTCTCCAAACGAAAGAATTTCTCCCGGGGATTTGAGTTCATCACCAGTGGATATTATTCCTATCCTGAGTTTCTTAACAACTGGAATCTGAGCATAACCCATTGTAGCACACATTGAAATTGCTTGGGGAGATAGGTAACTTCCTTTTTTGAGGCCTACCACTCCTTGCTTGATGTTCTCTCCGCAGCGGCGAATGAAGTTCGGTTTTGATGGTTGATTCAATGTTACTGAATCTCCATCAACAATACATGCTTCAACAGGAATAATCGCATCTGCTCCATTTGGTAAAGGAGCTCCAGTCATAATTTGAACTGCTTCACCGGTTGAAATTGAAATTGAATTTTCTGAAGCGGCAGCCTGAGAGGTTGCTACTATCGAGAGGGTTGTTGGTGCCGTATTCGTATCCTCGAAACGTACTGCAAAACCGTCCATGGCTGAATTATCAAAAGGTGGATCATTGACCTTTGAAGACAGATCTGTAGCAAGTATTCGCCCATGTGCATCATCCAGAGATACCTTTTCGATTTCAGTATTGATTGGTGATGTTTGTGCTATCTCAATCGCGTCATTGAGGGAAATGTAGTATGGGGTTTCGGACATTTTTGGGCCTCCGCAGTGTGTGGTTCAGGCTGTGGGTCGGTTCGCCAACCTCAAAGGTTTGTCTCGTTTGGGGATAACGTGGTCTCTTCTTCAAGCATATGGGATGTGGTCTTACGGACCGTGGTCACAAGCGGGACTGCAACCCTAATCGCCACACTTTTCGCTCTTGCGTTCGCCCTACTTTTAGCAAATACAACTTGGCGGGGTAAAGAGATTCTACGGGTCATTGTACAAGCCCTGTATGGTTTGCCACCAGTAGTCGTTGGAGTCATGGTCTATCTCGCTCTTTCTAAGGATGGTTTACTATCTGATCTCAACTGGTTGTTCACAATAGAAGGGATGATTTTTGCACAAACTCTGCTCATTTTTCCGCTCATTCTCGGAGTTGCGTGGGGTGCTTTAGAACGAGTTTCTGAAGAAAAACGAGATGTATTTCGCGTTATGAATGTAGAAAAAAGAAGGCGAATTTTTCTTGAGATGTATTGTGCTCGAAAAGGTATTGTTAACGCAGTTTTACTAGGTTTTGGACGTGCTATTGCAGAAGTTGGGGCCGTTCTGATGGTTGGAGGAAACATCGCTGGAAAGACACGTGTTCTCACGACAAGTGTCGTTCTTGAGACTTCGATCGGAGAAATGGATGCTGCGTTACAACTTGGCGGTGTCCTTCTTGTTTTGTCTTTACTTGTTGCATTCTCTATACAATTATTACAGCGGATTCATTTCTTTGGCCGCGGTGATTTTGGAGAAGATGAGCGTGACCTCGGTTGTTTTGAAGATTTTGATTATAATTTGGAGGATCTTCGTGTTCAAAAAAATGGAATTAAAATTTTAGACTCGTATTCAATTCAACTCAAGCAAGGAGAAATCATTGCTTTGATGGGCGAATCTGGCTCTGGAAAATCAACCCTTCTACGAAGGATCTGCGGCCTTGAAGGAGAAGATCTGGGAATTGGCCGAGATATTGCATATGTTGCGCAACAACCAACGCTCATAATGGATACTGTAGCTATGGAATTGCAATTACCAATTATGGTCCACAAGCATTTACCGAATTCTAGTAAGGAATTGGCCACCATTTGTGGTTTAGAAGATAAAGAGAGGCAGCGAACAGATACATTGTCTGGAGGGGAAAGGCAGAGGCTTGTCTTTTTGAGAGCGCTAGCGATGAACCGGAAAATTTTGATTCTCGATGAATTTACATCTGAACTTGATGGCCTATCCATTGAAAAAATTGAGAGGGAAGTTCTCAAATTCAAGGAGCGTGGAGGGTGTGTTCTTTTTGCAACACACAATGTTCTACAGGCAAAGAGACTGGCAACACGAACAATTTTTATTCATCAAGGGAAAAAAATCGATGCTGAAAGTGAAATTGCTCAGCAAATAAAGTCTGGTAAATGGATCGGTTAATTTCATTCACCATCTATGGGAAGCCCACTTTGAAACAAAGTTTGATTGGACACTTTGTAATTATCGATTAAATCAATACTATTGAGTAAAAACTCATGTAAAAGGGTTGTTTCTGATAGTTTCTCATTGTCTAAAAGTAAGACTGAGTACGGGTTTACCAATGTTAGGGATTCAAATTCTTGTATCCCTAGTTCAATGGTGTCAGAACGAAATAACGCTGTTCCTTTATCGGATAAGGTCCAACATTCTAATTCATTAGCAATAGTAATGGCAGCGCCCATTCCCTGTCCAATCGACTGGTATCCTTCCCAATCTGGGTGATAGCCAAGTTCATTGTCGATGAATGAAAGGTTGTTGGTCTCTGCGACCTTTCTCCAAACATCTTGTTCTTTGATATGTGTTCCCGAAGAATCTCCTCTCGAAATAAAGCATTTATTCTCACGAACAAGAAAAGACATTGCTTCAGTCAAGTTTCCAGGTAAAGGATCTGGTCCAATCAGGACGAATCTATTCCAAGCAAATGTGGTTCTATTTATTGCATAACCATCTTCGATAAACTGTATTTCAGATGCAGGAGAATGGGTGATGAGTACGTCAACGTCATTTGTCTTTGCAAGATTCATCGCCGCTCCTGATCCAACTGCAATGACATCCACTTCAATTCCAGTTTCAGCTGTAAATGCTGGTAAAAGTTCAGCTAATAATCCTGAATCACGCATTGAGGTTGTCGTTGCGAGACGTATTGTTTGGTCAGAGACTTCATCCGAAGTTCCTAAGCAACCTTGTAGACAAGGAAGTATGAATACGAAAAGTAAGAAAAGAGATCGTTTCATCTTAATCGAAAGACATGACGTTTCCACATTCTGGATATGAGCATGTTACTGAATAGCGAGCTCTTGTCGGTTTTCGAATTTTTAGCATCGAACCGCACATGTCACATTGAATGGAGATTGTTTCTGGTTCTGCCTTTTTAGGAGCGTCTCCTAATGTGCGTCCGACATCTGTTGACCAACCAATACTGTCAGTATATGTGTCAGTTTTCTTGATCTTACTTTGACGTAGACTGAGTCGCAACTTTCGTTTCCTTCGTGGACGTTTCTTCCCGCCCGGTGCTTTTGCCGCCATGAGTATCAACAGTCCCTTTAGGTTGATATATTCAACCTCTTCGGCTGAATGAATCATTCAAGTATTCCTGATATACCGTTTTCTGGAACATGCACATTATGTCCATTTTCTTCTAATGCTTTCGCAAGAGGGGGGCGTGCTATGCTTGGGTCTGAATGATAAATAACGACGTCTTCAGCCTCACAATCTTTTGCAAACTGGACAATTTCGCTATGTCCTGCATGTGTTGAGAAAGAATATTGATCGATTTCAAGATCGATAGGTGTTAAATTACTAAATATCGGTATGCGTTTTTCTTCGAGTAATCGCCTACCTCCGGTATTCCTTGCTTGGTAACCTGTGAGGAGTACGGCATTTTTTGGGTCATGACGAAGGCGATTAAGATACCAAATAGACGGCCCTCCATCAAGCATCCCTGATGTAGATACAATAACATCAGCATTGAGTGCTTTCTTGCGATCTGATTTACTCGAAACTCTTCTACACCAACTCCATGCAGCCTCAAGTGCTGATGGGTTACGTAATGTTTCAGGGTGTTGCATCTGTAGTCTTGCAACACGCTTACCCATACCATCTACATGAACATCAAGATGTGGTAGATGTTTGTGAAGAAGCATGACTACGTCTTGTGTTCGCCCATTCGCAAAGGCTGGTACAAGGGCTGTCCCACCCCTTTGTACAACTTCTGATATACGCTCAATAAAACGAAGGTTTTCTTCTTCCTTTGAGGGATGATCTCGCCCTCCATAGGTTCCTTCGACAAACAAAACATCTGATTTTACAGGTTTTGCACCTATGACTAGTTGAGAATCTCGGGTATCAAAATCTCCAGAAAAGAGAATTTTCTTACTGCCAGTGTCAACATGTAGCATTGCTGCACCAGGTATATGCCCAGCTCGATGAAGTTCCATCTTCCAATCATTTTGTTCCCAAGGACTGTTGAATTTGTGTGTATTCCAATTTGATAACGCAATATCAATATCTCGCTTATCCCATGGAAGAGGATAGCGTTCGATGGATGACACTTTGTGACAATCGTACCACATCATTTCAGAAATTGCTGCAGTTAGTTCAGTAGCATGCAGATTGGTATTGTGATGAGAAGCTAACCAAGGTACCATACCGAGATGATCAATATGAGAATG
>QQSG01000019.1 GCA_003602665.1 Candidatus Poseidoniales archaeon | reverse complement strand
ATACGCAACTTCAGGCACTCTACGACGTCAATGTTCCAGAATCAGATGAGAAGTGGTTTAAAGAAATACAGGGTCAAGCGGCTCATAAGTTTGACAACACATTTACTTTGACCAACTTTAGTAAGGAGCTCAATGAACGAGCAATGCGGATTAAGACTCTAAAAACCGAGGGATTGGACAAGTATCCACTCAACATGCGACTATTGGAATACTTACAGAGTGCGATTCAAGAATTCCAAGATGAGGCGGATACGACTCCCAAATACATGTTCAGTCGTTTGCAGAAACATTTTGATAGTAATTTAAAATTGAAAGAATTCTATGATTCGTATAATTGCAAAATGTACTTCGATGAAACAAAGTGGACCCAAGTAGCAAAGGCTGCAGCTACCCTCTTCTCCAGGCTTTCTGCGTTATCATTTGCTGCCAAGCGTCAACAAGACTTCGAACGTGGTGAAATGAATCCAGGTTCAGGCGTTGCTTATGAATTGGAGGGGTCAATCGATGCTGCAAGATCTGTCACGGATGACTATCTGATGGTTGTTAATACAAGCGTCGAGTTGGATGTAACTGCGATTGAACGGTCGGTGAATTATTATTTCAGAGAATATCTTTTGGATGAAGATACCCTTGGCAACTTTTCGGGAAAAACCTTCGTTCAAAGAGTCAAATCCGGCCCATTAGCCCATTTGACATTGGTATCCCAAAAGACTGCAGTCACAGAAATATCTTCTAACTACAGTGATCTAATGACCATCATCGCTAACAAACGCTTCGAAGCGATTGCGGGACCTAAAGTCCATCCATACGCCTTCATTCGGAACTTCCTCTGGTTGCATACTTTCCAAGACATCTGGTTGGAAAAAGCGCAACAGGTATTCAGAGATGAATTAGAGATTCCAGATACAGTGATTGCAAATATCATCGGACGACCTGAAAGTATTAAGGAAACCGTAAACCAAGTGCAACAAAGTGGCGACATGATTGGAACAAATCTTCCAGCACGGGATATTCGCCTCTTTGATGAAGTTAAATTACTGACCACCGATTTGACTGTGGAATTCACTGTGGACTCGAAACTGCATGAGGCAAGAAATACGAGACTTCGTTCGCCGTTACACATACCAGACATGATTGTGATAAACTACCTTCGAGAAAAGTGCAATGAAGATGAAACACTCGATGTTTCAAAGATGCTGGAGGAACCACCTGCTGAGTTAGAGAACATATTTAGCAAGAAACAGTATCATTCGCGCCTAAAAAGGGCTGGTTTACTTAATGAAGTATGGGCGAGGAAATCTTCCAACAATGATTCTGCCGTTATTGAAGATCAATGGGGCATAGGCGGGACAACTTCGAACACGAACGATACCAAAAAATCGGCAGTATGGCTTGATGCTCTTCAGCGTTGGATGAATTACATTAATGATTCCGCAGAGGAAAACCCTCTACCGGAGTGATTCTGGGTGATGCACCTCGGTAGCGACCGCACCACAGGAGGAGACATCCGCCTCCATCCAAAGTTCCTAAAAAAGCACGTAGCGATTCTTGGCCAAACTGGCTCAGGTAAAACTGTGGCACTGAAGGTGTTTATCGAAGAAGCGATTCGAGCTGGGATTCCTTGCGTCGTCATGGATCCCCACGGCGATCTGTCCCAATTTGGTCTACCCTTTGTGGAAGATGCTGAAGACATGGACAAAGTAGACCAGGGCGCGAGGTCCGATTTTTACTCTAAAGTCGAAGTGCGCATTTGGACGCCGGTGCGTTCGAAAGGACTACCTATTTGCCTCAATCCATTTGTTCCGCCTCAAGAAGATTCTGACACGGAGAGGATGACTGCATCATGGGACATGATGGCAGCAGGATTCACCGGAATTGCTGGATTTAATATGGCTAAACCAGAAGGAGTCGAAGTCAAAAGTTACCTCGTGACATTGCTTCAACTGGCAAATTTAAACGAACAGTTACCGACCAATTTCTATGAATTAGCAGACCTGGTGGAAGTTCCAGAAACCCTTCGAAAGGCCTCGGGACTCAATGCAGTTCAGTTTGACTCACGTGTAGCGGAACTTGTGACAAAGTCAACACGGGAGAAACTAGCACGAAGGTTCCGTGCACAACAAACCGGAGTCAATCATTTGCTGTTCACACTTGGGACTCCTGTGGATTTTGATTCGATGTGCACACCGTGCGAAGATGGTAAAGTTCCCCTAAACATCGTCTACATGGCAACCCTAGGAACAGAGGATTACAAACAAACCTTCATGCTTGAATTTTCTCGAAGACTCTATGACTGGACTATCAAGCAGAAATCAGGTGGTGATGACACTGCATTGGTGTTTGCTATTGATGAAGTCCATCCTTACATTCCCCCCCACCCATACAACCCACCCTCGAAGGAAATTTTGGGGCGTCTTGCAGCTGAAGCTCGGAAATTTGGTGTCTCTTGTTTTTTTGCCACACAGAACATCAAGAAGGTTGATTATAAAATTCTTGGACAGGCAGCCACCATTTGTGTTGGTCAGTACCAAACGGAGCAGAACATTAAGGCTATGAGAACGCTCTTGAGCATGGGGACAAGGGACAACTCATCACTTGCTGATGAGTTACCAAAGCTCAACCCCGGTGAATTCCAGTTGGTGAATCACGAAGCCTACGGTGAACCACAACAACTCAATGTTCGTTGGCTGTACACTCCACACGGAGGTGCGATCCTAAATGAAGACGATATTGAGGCAATAACTCCTGAATCCTTGCGAAAGTGTGTCACAAGCCTCGCAAAGGGTCAAAAAATGGGTGGCATAATCGATGGGTCTGAAGAATTTTCAGACACTGAACTGAGTTCTATCGACGAAGAAACTCTAACTCAAGATGAGATTGAAGATTTCGAGGAGGATACAGAACAAGCCAACAGCATCAACTCTGCGCCTGTAACGACCGCTGTCATCGAACCTCAGTCAGAAAAGGAAGAGTTTGAAATGAACCTTGTTGGTGGCTTTTCCCTTTTCAAAGATCAGAAGGATGAACTTGCTGTAATGCTTGGTTTTACCAACATCCTCACCACCTTCGTTCTGTTGTGGGCATCTTGGAATATTGCAGAATTCGCTTTGAACAATGATTCCAATACTGTTCCTGCGCTCTTTACGCTTGCGATATCAATGCTTTCTGCAGGTGTACTCTTTTCCGAGCTGCTCGCCAACGGAGAAATGTCAGTGATTCGCACCATACGCACAAGGGCTCGACCACTCCAATACTTGAGCCTAGCATGGCTTTGGGTGATGTGGTTCATCCTCAAGTCAGGAGACTTGCCTCTGGAGGAACTCCTAACGCCGCTTGAAGTTGTTCAAACAATGATGACTGCGTTTGTGATTCTCGAGATGAGTCATCGAATTAAACTCGGAAAGATGGAATGGCCTCAGGGAGGTTCAATTGCAACATGGGCAAAGGGCGGCTTGAAATCGCTAACCGCCGTGGTAAAGCAAACCGAATTGAATGCACTCCGCAACACTTCCCATGAGTTACTCGCAACCTTCCGTTTGGTCATGGATGGAATTGTACTTGTAACACTCATTTTGTTGATTGGCGACATCGAAACCTTGTCGTACTTCTCGAGCGATGAATGGCTTGTCAGAGTGCTTTCAATCTACACACTCCTCTTTGGGTCGCAACTGATTGTTCGATGGCGTAACCGTTAATTTGAATGAACCATACGTAAATAGCCAGTGAATTGGTAATGGATTCACTCTTGTTCATCGCCGTTCATTGCAGCGACGAATGCTCGGTAATCCTCTTCAAGATCAAATTCCAATGGAATAACCATGAGTTCCAAGCAATCCTGACACTGGTAGCGTTGACCGGTCATGAAACCGACATAAGGATAGACACGAATACCGTGGCAAGCGATGCAAACTCGGAACGACATAACAGGTGCCTCACCCTTGCCAAAGCAGGTGGGCCTCATAGTCGTTGGTTTTGTTCCAAGGCGAACACCTCGGGGTCTTGCACACGCTGAACTGCCCGTACAAACGGCTCATGGCGAGGGCGAAGGGCAGAGCGTTTCATCATTCCTAAGATCTTCCAAAGCCCAGAAAACATGCCCTTGAGCGATCTCCATGGGTGGCGCAACCACCGAAGCGGGTTGCCCATGCCTACAAGTGGGTATCGCAACTGCTCCCCCATGGTCATCGGCATGACTTCATCGACCCCGTACAAGGTTGGTCGCTTGTCTTTTGGCATGTAATAGGTTCCAAAAAGAAGATCCCACAA
>QQSG01000018.1 GCA_003602665.1 Candidatus Poseidoniales archaeon | reverse complement strand
GTCAAGGATGACGGATACGAATGGTTAGAGTGGCCCCAAGGAAGCGGTGGGTGGTATTACAGAACCGCCCATTCAAGAGCGCCCTGGGAAAAATGGGGTTGACCTATTCGATTCCTTTGCCTCCAAACGATAACCCCTCCTTGAGTGAAAGTGTTCGCTAAACCTTTTGCCAATCAGAACCATTCCACCATCGAGAGGTGCCATCGTCCATTCTCCTCCAGGTGTGGCCGTTTTCATCAGTCCATTGCTGAACAATTGTTGCTTCAGCAACATCATTCGATACCGGTTCTGCTTCATCAGAATCAAAGAAATTCTCAAGTTCTTTTGTTCTTTCAGAAGATATTTTGAGAGCATTTGCAGTAGCTTGCAGAATATTTCGTTCCGTGGTTGTAATTACTCCGTCTTGCTTTGCTGCAGAATAGGCCTCCAAATATGAGGATTCAGTTGTGGTATATGCGGAGGGCATGATCTTCGTGCTGAAACGATCTAATGTAGATATAATCGGTTGCCGGACAATCAATACGCTTGTCCCCAACATTACCCCACCAAACATTCCGTAACCGATGAATGACTCCATAAGTTCACATCCAATCAAGAAGAGAATCGCTCCTAGACCAGCAAATATTGAGTTTCTGAATGTTCGTCGAAGAGTTGAGTCGATACCCAGTACAGTATCTTTCATCGTTGCATGAGCAAACATCATTCCTTCGAAGGCAAATGGTAATACCATCATGTAACCTATAAGCATCCAACTATAATCAGATAGAATCTGAGCAAGTGTTGGATTTTCAACAAGACCATCAACAAGTGCATCTCCGAGCGATGGTGGTGAACCTCCATGTAATGCAGGAATGATAAGGAACATCAAAGAAAACAGGAACATATTCCCGATGACCTTTCCTAGAAATCCGATATACAGTGAACGTGATGTTAGGCTGTTCTTGGAATCTGGAATCTCTTTATTGGCATATTGCTTCATTGAAGCGCGCATCACAATAACTGCTAGAATAGAAATCAAAGGTGATAGCCCAATCAGAAGAAAGCCAATTATTGGCGTGTCTTCAATATCCCATATGCCTGTAGTTGGACATGTTCCAATCGAATTGATTGTTTCCTGCATAGACTGACTAATTGTTCCCATTTGTTGATGAATTTCAGGTTGTGCGCCGATTTCGTTGCAAATAATCCATCCATAATTTTCATACAACCATAAATCAGCGGTAAACACCATGAATATGGCAGTCAGGAGCGGAATGATGTACCATGCGTGCTGTTGTAGTGTTGGTTTGTAGAGAAATGACAATTGTTGAACACGATAGTATATTGGGAAACAAAGATAGAGTCCGATTGAACAAACGTGTGCAGAAATGAAAAATGAAGTGTTGAAGTTCCAAAGGTACTGGTCGATATGCCACCAATCTGGTCCCTTTGGAGTGATTCCTTTTATCAGAAATCCTGCCTTGAATGCTTCACAAGCGATCAAAATGGCCATAAAGCGATTCTCGGGTTTTTTTGAATCTGCGCGAAGGATAAGATATGATAGACCGAGAAGCCATACCAATGCAATCAAACTGATCCAAGTACTTGCAAATTCAAGACCAAACAACCTTTCTGCTGAAAACTGATAAGCATAGTATTCAGCAAGAGTTCTCATGAAATACCCTAAACACCTTCACACATTATCATTTTGTTTTGGAAATCGCAAGGGTTCATCCGAATACCCTTCGTATTTTATTTCTCGATACAAAAAGGATTCATTCGGTCGATACAGACGCTACCCTTGTACACAAAATCTGTATTCCCAAGGGGTTATGCAGCATCGTTTGAATTTCTACGATTCATCCCAAACGCGGTAGCCATCATCTGTTGAATGCCAATGTGTTCCATCGTGAGCCCGGAACCAATGCGTGCCATCCTCATCGTTTTCGAGCCATTCTCCATCGGGTAGCTCTTCCCAGGAATCGACGTGGTCGCTTTGGACTGGAGCCCCCTCCACAGGTGCGCCCTCATTCTTCTTTGGCGTTGAAGAGAACGATGTCATTTCCTTATACATCTCATCCTCCTCCTCAAACCAATCATCGTCTTCCTCCTTTCCTCTCCTCAAAACAAGGACGGCAAGAGCCGAAACGATGAGAAGCGAAACTCCTACCGTACCAATCAGCATTGCATTGCTGCTTGTCTCGCCTTCCAACTCAGTCTCTTGTGTATAATTTTCAATCTGATCGCAGACTGAGTTGACATTCAAATCGGGCGGAGTATCGGACGCGTTAAACTGGTCGCTCATGCATTCAACTTCGATTGTATCAGACCACCCATCATTGTCGTCATCGGTATCAGCACGATCTCCAAGCCCATCGCCATCCGTGTCGTTATGCTCGTTGGAGTCCATTGGAAAGGCATCAGCATCATCTGGATAGCCATCGTTGTCATCGTCCAAATCAGCATTATCTCCAATGCCGTCGCCGTCGCTATCGTTTTGCTCAAGTTCATCAAATGGAAACAGGTCATTCACATCATCAACGCCATCATTGTCATCATCGAGGTCTGCATTGTCGCCGAATCCATCCATGTCATAATCGGATTGTTCACTGTCGTTAAACGGGTGAGAATCAAGGCTATTGATCGTGCCGTCATTGTCATAATCAGTTCGATTTTCATAATCACCGTCAAAACTGATTTGGAATACTTCATCATCGCCAGAAAGCACGAAAATCTTGGATTCCGAAAAAATTGGCAATGAATCAAAAGAGCAACTGGACCCACTTTGATTGCAATCTTCTTGAGGGTGGTAAAGTTCACTCACATACCACGATTCACGGTGAAGAACGGCGTGAAGCAAAGCAGAATCCGTATCATAGGCGTGGGTGTAAAAGAGATGTACATCTCCATCCAGGCCAACCTCCAGTGTGCATAACATTCCCGTCTCAATGGACTGATTGGAACTGATCGTCGTAATCTCCCATTGGAGAGGCGCTTCGTTAGATGCAAAGGCCGATAGAGACGTTGCGTTCCTCACATGCATGAGTGATTCACTTGCTGTGTCGTAGTAACATAGGTGGAGTTCATCGTTGAATCCGAGGGCTGAGGAATGTGGGGCAAACGAGAGGCGGTCATCTGACCACAAGGGGAGAGCTATGTCGCTCTGTATGTCGATTGCCGTCCCAAGCCAAGTCTCAGTGTCTGGGTTTTTGATCATCAGAGAGAGCCCGTCATTGTCATAGTATGTCAAAAATAATCTGTCTTCATCGTTGATATTCAAGAATGTTGGAGATAATTCATTGCCGTTCCAAGGTGTTGTGGTCATGGTGGTATTTGTGGTGTTTTCTTGGTCGAAGGTCCAGTGTCTGAATGAATCAGTTATACTTGCATCATCGATTCGATGAACGTATGTCAAATGCACTTTGCCGCTTGTTTCGACGGCTAATTGAAGTGAACCGAAACTCTCTTTCCACCAAGACCGTTCCTCGGTCGAATCAGAAATGACAACTTGATTTTCCCATTCAGACCCGTTAAAATGAGCGTAATTTACGGCTTGCACCTCATAGCCTGCACCAAGAGGGTCGCTTCCATAGGTGACATACGTCTTCGAAATGTAGGCGAGATGCATCTTACCGTCTCCATCAA
>QQSG01000017.1 GCA_003602665.1 Candidatus Poseidoniales archaeon | reverse complement strand
TGGATAAATCGTGCCACTCTCTCTGCTTGACTTGATTCATTTAGCATCTCAATAGCGTTCTTTCCAACATCTCCAACCCCAGGAAGAGCAAACAAAAGAAGGTCAGCAGTTGGAAGACCGTGTTCACTTGTAGTGTCGATGAGTAGTGGCATGAATCTCATACCCCACCGTTAAGGAGTATAATGTTTGACGATGAAGACAGAAGAAGAGATTCATTCTTCTTCCTTGTTGCTTTGCCCAGCACGCAATTCTTGCACGGAAGCAAGAGTCGGTATGGAAGCACTCCATTCTGGAGTTTCAACATTGTTTAGAGTTCGGCGAATCTTCGCTCTGTGATCTTCTGGGGACCACTTTAATGGCGCAGCAGCTTGAGCCCTACCGCCACACTGAGGACACGTTATCTCAAGACACCATGCCTGACAAACTGTGCATTGTTGAAGGAGTTGACGCGCCATAACTTTCACTCTCTGTAAGCAAGGGCCGTTCCACCAGCATTTTCAATTACAGAAACCGTTGCCTTAATCGCTTCGGTCCATGTATCTTCAGCAGTCTTAAAATCAGGTGCCTTTAGTTCAATACGATATTCTGGAGAACCATCATAGAAACAATTCACTTCTATTTCTTGTTCTTCGGAGGAGAGTTCCTCTGCAGCTAAAAGTGCTTCACGAATTGTTAAGACGCCGTCATTGGTCTCGACCGTTAAGGTCAATGTACCACGAATCTCAACAAATGGAGGGATAATATTCTCAACTGCAATTTCTATGAATGCTGCAATCCAATCGCCCTCAAATCCTGCGTCAACAAGTGTTCCTTCACTCATTGCAGCCTCTTCGAATGCTCCGTAAAGCGTCTCATAAGATTCGATTAATTGGTCGAGAAGTTCAGAAGCAAACTCTGGTTTCCATTTCTGAGCTTCGCCAAGGACCTTGAAGAGTTGAAGTGCTCTTTGTTCGTTCTTCCATTGTTGAAGGCGGTCACGACGTCTCTCTTCTGAAACAGATTTCAACGAAAGTTTGAGGGAACTGCCATCCATGCGACTTGGCATTACTTTGCAAATGAGACGTTGCCCTTCTCTCACAAACCTGCGGATGTTTTTGATCCATCCGCTTGCAATTTCACCAATGAAAATGAATCCATCGACGCCTTCGTATTCGTCAAGAGTTACATCAGCGCCGTTTTGCTTAACGCTTTTGACAGATACAACAACAAGTTCTCCCTCTTCAGGGTAAACGAGGTCGGTTGACATGGAGGCTCAGCCTCCTCATTCCATTGTCTCTAAGACGGTGCAGCCAACGAGGTTTGCTTTTCCACCTGAAGGATTTGTCAGAGTGGCGCCACAAACACCACAGGAGATTACGGTTGTTGCTCGTGAAAACAAGATAGATTCGTTTCCACAATCTTTGCAAGATACTTTGATGAATTCGCCGGACATTTCTTTCACCTCATCGATCAATTAGTTCGAATTTCTTTGCACGCTTACATGGTGCATAATGCGCTTTACCTGTTTCAGTGCAACGATAAAGAATGTTTACGCGCTTTGTAGGCTTTTCTCGACCATCCGGTTTAGGACGGGGGAAACCACGGTATCCACGCATAACCTTTCGGAAACGGCGTTGACCCCAGCGAAGCTCGGAGGCTCGCTTCTTCTTGACACGCTCAACAGTGTGAAGAGTGTGCTTACCAGCAGACGGACTATATCGCTTAATTTGACGAGGCATCTTAACCATGTCTTCACCTGAACGTCTTGGCGACAATCGACGGGTATTTATTGCTGTCGTAAGAGAATTCCAAGGCAATATGCCCGACAGGAAGGTAAAATGCAGCGATATTGATAAGTCTAATCCCACGAACTACGGTCATGCAAGACGAAATCAAAGCGGCATTGCTCCTTTGGATACCCCTCGCTATTGCATTTCTCGGCATTGCCATGCAATTCCGCCGCCAGCACTCTCTACAGAATCTTGGCAAGGGCTTTCTTATTCTCGGAGGGAGCATATATCTGGCTTCATTCTTGACGGTCCCAGAATCGCCATCTGCTGCATCTTCTGCGTTAATTGTAGCAATCCTTCCAGCCCTTTTGTTGATTTTTGTTGGGCTGTATGTTGCCACATTCTCTGGAGATATCCCTGTCCGTCGGTTTAATCCTAAACAAAGGCCAGTTGGCCTATTGCTCTTCATCTCAGGATTCGCA
>QQSG01000016.1:1827-3271 GCA_003602665.1 Candidatus Poseidoniales archaeon | reverse complement strand
TACCGTTGTGTATGACCCACTGCAACCCAATGCGTATTGATGAAATTGATCAAGGGGTGTTATGGAGAAACCCTCGTGAAGATGTGTTGCTCTTATATCCACTAATCAGATATAAGTATAAATGGGAAGTTATTTTCGCATCTGCCAGATTTCCTTTCGTAATTCTGTTTCCAATCTTTGAAGATTTGAGTTGGTTTGATACAATTCATTTTTTAAATTCTCGATTCGAGGATCCCAATCTGGTTTTGGTGGCCGATCTGTTAATTCTTCTGATTCAATCGATACTCCATCTGAACTGATAGGGTTCGCAATCCTAATTATTGCAGAAAATAATCCTGCAAACATAGCAATCAAAATCTGCTTCATCTCAAAAATTGCCCCGAAGTCCAATTCAATAACCAAATCATTCAAAGCGGAATAGATCATTATGTAAAATTGAATTATAATATTCAGCCAGATTATACTAACAAATGAACATATCAAACATGCCATTATTATTTCAGATGCCTTAAAATAAGAAGCTGACAGAGCTATGCAAGTAATACAAATTATCGCAGGAAACAATATTATCAGCATGAAAAAATCTGCAACAAGGGAAATTAGGGAACTATCTTCAGCATTTACTAAGATGATTAACCCAGGGATCATTGCCCATAATCCACATAAGATTCCATTTCGAATTGAATGTTTAATCAGTTCTTTGTTAAAAGACAGTTCTAATTCTACTTTCATGCTGTTGCTATATTATTGAATTATAAAATTCTGATGCCAGTTTTGAATAGAGGAATGAAGTTAATCGAACCAGTATAATTCAGAATAATGGATCTTAAGAGTTTCAAAAAGTAAACTCATTCATGTGGGGTCCGCTTGTGCATGTATACATACAGAACGCTACCCTCGTATATTCATCAAGTCATCTTTGTATCAATGATTAGAGGAACTTGGAATCGTAATGGACTTCGAGTTTTCTTGGAATGATTTCCTTTTCAATGAGTGCTCTGATCGCTGCAGCTTCCATTCGAGCACCACGTATTGTTGTGACGAATGGTATGTTAAGTTCAACGGCAAGTCTTCGCATCATGTTTCCATCACGAACTGCTCCGCCTGAAATTGTAGGTACGTTGACAATGAATGAAATATCACCTTGTCTCATCAAATCCAAGGCATCGGGATGCTTCCTATCTGTTATTCTATAGACAGTTGTTACAAGGACATCATGTTCCCGAAGTATATCTGCCGTTCCAGGAGTGGCATACAAAGTGAATCCTAATTCGTGAAGATCTTTAGCAATTGGAGCAAGTTCGTCCTTGTCTTCATCTCGAACAGTCAGATAGACTCCGCCTTCAATTGCAACGGGTACTTCGGTTGCAAGACGGGCTTTCAGATATGCAACATCGGCTGAGATATCGGAACCATACACCTCACCAGTCGATTTCATCTCTGG
>QQSG01000016.1:0-1622 GCA_003602665.1 Candidatus Poseidoniales archaeon | reverse complement strand
ACATACAAGTCATCTCCTTGAATAGCAAATTGAATGTTGAAACATCCCTTAATGTTCAATCCTAAGCCGATGGTACGAGTTTGCTCATCAACTCGCTTGAGCATGTCTTCGCTTATGTTCTGAGTTGGAATGAAACAAGTTGAATCGCCTGAATGTATTCCAGCTTCCTCAAGATGCTCCATGATTGCTCCTACAAGAACTTCTTTGCCATCAGCCGCTGCATCGACGTCAAGTTCTGTTGCATGACCGAGGTATTCATCCACAAGTAGTGGTTTGTCAGGGGCGAGATAGGCTTCTTTGAGATAAGCATCTAATTGCGATTCATTGGAGAGAATCTCCATCCCACGACCACCAAGAACGTAGGATGGACGAATCAATACAGGGAATCCAATTTGATCGACTGCTTTGCGGATATCTTCCGAACTTGTTCCAGTTGCACCATTTGGCATTCGCAGACCATGCTTCTTGGCAAAGGCTTCGAAGCGTTCTCTGTCACTTGCCTCATCAATTCCATCAACCGTAGTGCCTAGGATTGATACATCAGCACCTTTGGATGAAAGGTGAGGCAATCTCTTTTCCAGAGGTATTGCAAGATTAATCGCAGTTTGGCCACCAAATTGCAGAAGGATTCCATGAGCCTTTTCACGAAGAAGGATCTCAGATACGCATTCATTGGTTAATGGATCGAAATACAACCGATCTGATGTATCAAAATCAGTCGAGACTGTTTCNGGATTATTGTTAATCAGAATTGCATCCATTCCAGCTGACCGAATTGCCATTACTGCGTGAACACATCCATAGTCAAACTCGATGCCTTGACCAATACGGATTGGTCCAGAACCAATAGCAACCATCCGCTGTTTCGTTCTTTGGTCTATATTTGGAATATGGTCAATACCTGTCTCTTGGAATGGCTCATAGGTCGAATAATAATATGGCGTCTTGGCAGCAAATTCAGCAGCACATGAATCGACCATTCGATATCTAGGATGAATTCCTAATTCGTGCCTACGTAGCATTACGCTCTCTTCGTTACAATCGTTTGGTAACGATTTCCAAGCATTTGGCCTGAATCCATCAATTGCGTCAGCAATGTGAGCATCACTAAATCCATGGCTCTTGTATTGAATGAGCATTTTAGCATCCATACTCGAAGGTAACCCTTCGAAATCGACAAGAGATTTTTCCATTTGCGCTATGTTTTCGAAACGCTGTAGGAACCATCGAGTGATTCGTGTGATTTCATGAACTTCATTTACAGTCCAACCACGGCGGAAGGCCTCTAATAGAGCACCCATACGTCGATCCGTCGCAATTTTCAGCCAATCGACGAGTACTGAATCTGGAAGCGATTCAAATGCTCGATCAGCCATCCCTTCTCCTTCAGATTCGTCGGCTTTTGTAAGTGGTCGAGGGTAAGGACAGCCCTGTTCAAGTGAAGCCCAAGCTTTGAGGAAGGCCTCTTCGAAATTCCTTCCAATGGCCATGACTTCACCTGTCGACTTCATCGAGGTTCCAAGCGTTCTGTCTGCAGTCCTGAACTTATCGAAAGGCCAGCGTGGAATTTTAACAACCACGTAGTCCAATGTTGGTTCAAATGCTGCTGTTGTACCTTCACC
>QQSG01000015.1 GCA_003602665.1 Candidatus Poseidoniales archaeon | reverse complement strand
TTGCTTCTTCCAATGGCCATTATCATCGTAATTACACCAATTCTCCACCGCTCATTCAACTTGATTGGATACGCAATTGGTTGGAAAGACGTTCCGTACTAATCGGAGAAGGATTCATGGTTGACCACTCGTTGGAAGTGTCATGCGCACTGCGTCTTTTCTAGCCCTTCTTATGCTTTCATCGATTACTCTATCTGGGTTTACTATCGCTTCACCACCTACTCAAGGCAGTACGGTAACCATTAGCGATTCAGTATCTTGGAATGGGGGAGACTTGGACGGTGAAATCATTATCGCAAATGGTGGAGAGTTGCACTGGTCCGGCGATGTTTTTGTTAACGAAGGTTCGAGCATCATCATACAAGAGGGTGGTTTGTTACATCTCCATGAGGCTGCACTTGAAGGAGAGGGAGCTGCCTCGACACTCCTCATCTACGACGGCACACAAATAACCATCGACGAGGATTTGAGTGACTCATCAGCAACCATGACGATTCATTTTAGCATTTCAGTACCAGAATCTGCAGGACTCAACCTCTACATAAATGATGTAAATGAAAGCGGAATCACTGGAGATAGCGAACAATTTACTGTCGATCTAACCCAAGCTCTATCCATAGATGTTGAACACGATTACGCCCTGCCCTTCGGAATCACACATATCGAATTCTTTCATTCAAATGCAGAATTGTTAACCATAACTGCTGAGGAATTGTCACAACAAGGTGGAAACGTAATTTGGAATGATGAATCTTTCAATATCGAAAATTATGGTGAGCTAAGAGCTGAGCAATCCGAAATTACAGGAGCAAATCTAACATGCGGGGGAACCTGCACAGTAGACGACTCGATGCTCTATGGAAGTAGCCCTATTCATGTTATGAACGGCTCACATATCGACATATTGGATTCAACAATACTCGGCTCGAGAACTGATGAGGACGTTATTCTCCATGATCAAGCAACAATTGAATACACCAATTCAACGGGAACAGGAGGATACACAGATGCTTGGATTCGATTGCTATCAAAGAGAGAGATTATTGTCAACGCTCCAGTAGCCACAATTACAGCAACAGGAATTGGTTACGGAGATACGACAATTAACGCAGTCATCAATGGCGAATTTGATGATATGAGCACTTGGTTAACTGATATCGGTACGAGCGAACACAAAAGAATCGTTGAATGGGTTGATGGCAATGGTGTATACCATCAGGAATCTGGGACCATTAAAGTGACTGTGGATACAAATTGGGGTAACTTCGTTGCAGACGTTCCCGCTGCTCAAACAGCAACCTCAACCATTGATATCGTGTATCCAAAACTAAGCATTGACAAAGTAGAACCCGAAGCAGTCACTGCAGATACAGGAAGAACTCATGGCGTCATGGTAACTCTCTCGAACACTGGAACAGTTGCAGTTGATCCTAACGTACGTTGTTACACAGGAGATACAGAAGCCGATACAACTGCAAATACAGGAAATTGGGCTGTTGAACCTGGTCAAACGAAGGATGTTCCCATTTCTTGGTATCATTACACAGATGAGGCTGTCCAATTAACCTGTAAATTCCTTTACCCAGACAGCCTAGAAGCTGTGTCTGATCTCATTGCAGGAGATGAAGGGACAACCTCGGCAGAAGTTTCCTTTACCACAGCGGAAGTGGTTGAAGAGTTACCTATCATCCTCTATGCTGCAATTATCGTGATAGTTGTTGTCTTTGCGGGTTTCGTTGCAGTACGTGCAGGTAAAGAAGTTTCAAAGGAGTATGTCACTGAGGCCCCTCAAGTAGAAAACGAGGAAACTGAAGAAGGTGAAGAATCCGAAGAACAAGAGGAATGGCTCGATGCAGATGGCAACCCAGTGGTTGCGAATGAATGAATTCTAGCGAATTTCAGCAGGTTTCCATAGCCCAAGGACCTTCTTTGTTCTGGTCAAAGTCTAGTTCCCATCCAACGTCATCCTGAACGATGATAAGTTCTTCTCCAGAAGAAAGGGTGTTCGTAATGGTGACTTGGAACATATAGCACCCATCATCACCGTAAAAGGTTTCAAGGTCGAGATATTCTGTACCAACTTGATCCGTTGCTGGACCAGGCATGGCAAACCAACCGTTGATGCTTACTGAGTCTCCACCACAAGAGGTTGCAGTTGTGCCCGAGACTTCGATGTAAGGGAAGCCGTTTGAAGAGGTGGGGCAGCCTTGCGAACTGGATTGCCCATAAACAACGGTGTTTCCTTCTTTGATTACAAGTTCAAGTGTATAATCACCTTCAATCCAAATACCGTTAGCGTCAGTGTGCCCTCCTCCATCAAGATGTTCATGACTCGTCGGAAGTAAACCAGCCATCATCTCAACAACGATTCCATCGATTTCAGTCACAGTTTCACATTCTTCTCCTTGCGGGGTTGATGTACACTCATTTTCTGAGACCGTGACTGTGGAGATCTTGACACCCGAATCAAGTACTTCTCTGGTCATGAATTCAGGATTGATTTCTGCTGTTTGTGTGTTATCGCCGCTTGATACGGAAATCATGTATTCAATCACAGGAGTCGTTGGACAACTACCAGAGTTGCATTGCCAGGCATTCCCCACAAAGATTTCTGAGATTGGAACTGTGAACCGTGCTGATTCAGAAGAAAGTTCCTTCGTTGCTGACCATTTCTTAACACCATCCGCAGTAATGACTGCATCAACTGAATTTGCAGAACCGATAACTCGGAATGA
>QQSG01000143.1:53568-58074 GCA_003602665.1 Candidatus Poseidoniales archaeon | reverse complement strand
GTGAATGCGTTTCAACATACGTTATGCTGCAGCATGTCGCAGCATCATCATCGATGAGAGAGATGCAAATATTCCGCCAAGAGGGAAGGCGATGACCATGCCTTGACCTGAAAGAAGCGTTACTGAAAAGACTGCAATCATGCCAGCACTAACAGCAAACACTTGCCAGAGAGGAAGCGATTTCGCTTCACGTTCAAGCATCCATGGCAAGGCCATCGTGGCAATCAATGCAAACCATGACCCGAGCAAAAGGAACGGAGAGTAGGGATGGACAACAAACAGAATCATTGGTCCAAACAGAAGTGTCCAACGAGCCCAATCCAATTCTGGTCGCGCTCCATCATCGAAACCAAGCAATGGAAGAAGTAAGACAATGGCCATCATCACTGAAATCCATCCTACCAACCAGAAGGCAGATCGAATCGCTGTTGCATCCGGAGCATCTTGTTGGTGCATCAACCACGAAGTGACAAGAATGAGCACCCCTAATGAGGCACCTATACTGAAGGCTAAGGCTCGACTTCGTCCGTCTCCAGCACCTAATTTAGAATCAATATCACGAATCGGTCTGCCAAAGACGTGAAGATTGAATGCAACAAAGATCCACATCCACATCATCGCAACCTTGTCATCTTGATACGGATCAGTCCACCATGACGTATCGAACACTGAGGAATCCATGAAAGCCATCGCCATGTAAGCAAAGCCTGTAAGAATAAGCGGAGAAGCAGGTAGAAACTTTCTCTCTCGGTATGATTCTACACCCTTAGAAGGACCATACATCGACATCAATCCACTGATGACGAGAACCTCTGTAAGCAGTAATGTCACCGCCGTCCATCTATCGACTGAAGGGGCTGGAATCGGCGTTAATGGGAAACTTTCTGGAGCGATGTAGGCTGAATCATCAAAGAATAATGTTGCAGAGGCCAGTAGCATAATCGCTACTGTTCGCTTGAATTTATGCAGATGTTCTTCCTTCCATGTTCCTTTCATCCCTTGACCATTCCATGCGATCAGATAGACCAATGGAAGAAGCATCCATTCAACGATGCCATCGCCCGCAAAGAGAATGTGAAGGCGTTCAGTCAGTGAAGAATCCGCTTGAAGATAGGAGACGACCTCGAGGTGATCTGTATCATGGCTGAGAATGGATGATATACGCAAAGAAAGAATCACTGCTAGAAGCGTGAAAGGTAACCATCGCAACGCCATCAACAGTCTTCCACTGCGGTCTTTTGCAAACGATTCAACCACTTTTGGAAACAACCAGATGGCAATGGAGCCGAAAAACAGCGGCACCAACCATGGCATTTCGTCACCGAGCATGTCCCGACCAGACATCAACGCGATATGATGCTAACGGCGTTCGCAATGCAAAAAGGGGCGAGACTGTAGGGCGGGACATGGGGGCCAGAGAAAGTGAGACCAGCTTGCTCGAGCAAGCAGAGATTGCGCCTCTGACTGGTTTTGCTCAGTCCCTTGGAATTCCAAAGCAAGATTGGATTGATGTTGCGACAACACCATTGCCTGAAACACTGCGCCTTTCAATGCACCATCATGACAAGGATTGGACACGAGAAAAACTCATTGAAATGGGTGGCAAACCGATTGCTTGGTCCCATGGAAACGAAGCCTATGAGATGCCTTTTGCTCGAGGACAAGCAGCCAGAGATGGAACTCGAGAACTTCTTGCTCTCCTCCATGATACTGGACGTATCACCCGCCAAGAAGCTGCCAGTATGCTTCCAATCCTCGTTCTCGATCCTCAACCAAATACGCTGTTACTCGACCTCTGTGCAGCACCTGGATCGAAAGCAACACATGCTGCTGAACGAATGGCTCCTACGGGTGTTGTTGTCGCCAACGAACCGATTTCAGGTCGCGTCAATATGCTTGCAAGCAATCGTGGACGATTGTCTCTAGGCAACGTCATTGTTAGTCAACACGATGGACGACACATTGGTCGAATTCCAGAACCTGGCTTCGATGCCATCGTCGCAGATGTTCCTTGCACAGGAAGTGCAACTGCTCGTAAGAACAAGGACGTCTGGTGGAGTTGGTCTCCTCGCGGTGGACGCACAATGTTCCAATTGCAAGTTGACATCTCAAAGCGAGGCGCTCAACTCTTGAGACCCGGAGGCAATATGGTCTACTCAACATGTTCACTTGATCCGACTGAAAACGAGGCAGTCATAGCCGAATTACTTCGACAATGCCCATGGCTTGAACTCGTTGATATCGATGATTCAAAGGTTGAAGGATTAACGTGGCATCGTGGATTAACACACTGGGAACAAATCGATGAAGAAGGAAACATCGCTGAAGATCGAACTTCAGTTCCATTCTACAAACCGCAATACGATCCTCCAAGCGAACAAGATATTCTCGATGTCTTACCGTATTGCCGTCGTCTTTATCCAGCCGATAACAACACAGGTGGTTTCTTTGTCGCTATGCTTCATCACAAAGAAGAAGCAACACCTCAAGGCGTTGCTCGAACCTTTGTCGACAAGTTAGCAGATCGAAAAGCGGAGAGTGGCTGGGAGCCCAGACAATTGGAAGCACCTCCAAACAACCGTCATACTGTTCTCCAAGCAAGTGAAGAAGAAATTCAGGACGTTCTCGAGCAATGTCAACTGAATCAAACCGACCACTCCTGGTGGAGAAGAGGTAAGCGAATGGCCATAGCACCTCAAATCGTCTATGACCGTATTTGGTCAAAACAAACACCAAATAAGCGCGGTAACCGTTGGCCCAGTGGCACGTTTCATCCCTTACAGGTCCTCCATGTCGGATTACCTGCCTTTGTCGCCAAGAGTGGTCGCTGGAGAGCGCGTCAAGAATCAATACCCTTGATCTATCCACATCTTTCCGATGATATCCTCGTCATCGATGAAGTCATGCTGCAACGATTGTTACGAAATGAAGCGCCACAACGGGATGAATTCGCTGAAGCCTATGATACCGAATTATCTTCAGGAGCATTGCTCGTTCGCGTCAAACATTCTACTGGAGACCTCATCATTAGCGCATGGTGTGGCACTCGTATCACCTTAATGCTCGATAAGGGAGAGCGCCGACTCCTTGAAATTCGATTAGGAATGGAGGAAGAAGAATGAAGCGTTTGCTTTTGTTTGCTCTTGTCCTGCTCATACCACTTGCTTCTGCATCCACAAGTTTGCATCTAGAATGGGAACTTGGAGAACATACAGATGTTGAACATCGATATGTTGAACACTTTCCTGACCAGATGATGCAATGCGGAGAATGCAATGCAACCCAAGACGGTGATGTTGTCGTCAATTGGTGGAGACACAGCGATACAACAGGTTCTGACTGGCCTGATGATGATGCAAATCTACGGGCTGGAACAAATGGCATTGAGATCGATGAAACTGCTTCACTGATCAACGGAAATGGCGAAGATACGCGTCAGCACATCGTCGACTTAGAAGGAACATTATCGATTCGTTCAGACTTTGAAGACCACTATTACTTGGTTGCGAACATGACCTTTACACCTCACGTCGAACTTCGGGATGATGCACTCATGCAGATTCTCTTCATTGAAGCGGATGCAACAGACCAACATGGGCGAGAAATCCCATTGTTGGTTCGAGATATGACCTCCGATGTTGGCTTCTTTACCACAGCTAACAATTCATCAGCAGTTGATGTCGAAGTCTCATATGAACACCTTTTTGCTGCTGGTGTTGATCTTTCTGAAGAAGTACATGGATGGCGTGTTGTCTTTGTCGTTCTCGGCGCAGAAGAAAACGCTACAGGCCAACCAGGCGTCATTGCCATGTACGAAACTACGGTTCCGACGTCAACTGAAGACCTCACCGTTCTCGACCACTTGCCTCCACTTGCAATGATTATTGTTGCTGCATTCATCATCGGTTCAGTAATTCGCGGTTCCCTCAACCAAGAACATGGATTGCCAGAGATTCGAGCATTATGGAAGGATTCGAAAGATCCTGTCGTCCTTGTTGAAATCCTTGCAAAGAAGAGATTGATTACCACTGAAGGCTGTGAAGCCATCGCCCCTTGGACGATGCGAGGAGGCGCTAAGCGAACGAAGATTGAGCCAGGTGAAGCATTCACATTCGAGGTACGTCTCAAGAAGTGGCATCAACAAGGACTCCTTATTCTTCTGAAAATGGACGTTGAAGGTCTAGGTGGATGGACGCAAAACATTCGCTTACCCGGTCGCAAAGACGAGGAACGAAGCGTTGAAGTTGAAGCCTGATAACGGCCAACTATGCAACTTGATGATACCGACCGACGACTTCTTGCCGTTCTGCTTGAAGATGCACGCATCAGTCAACGAGGTCTTGCTCAACGCATCGGAGTTGCACAAGGGACAATCACCAATCGACTTCGCAGATTGGAAGAACTCGGCGTCATCAAGGGCTATACGGTCCTCTTAGAACCGGAAAGCATCGGTTGGACCATGACGGTGATCACCGGATTGCGTATCGAAAAAGGTTCGATGATCAA
>QQSG01000143.1:48457-53486 GCA_003602665.1 Candidatus Poseidoniales archaeon | reverse complement strand
CGTGTTCAAAGCAGAAAAGACCTTGATGATTTGACCAAGACTGTATTCACACTAAAGGGCGTACAGCGTTCCTTTACCCAAGTTGTTCTCAACACTGTCAAAGAAGATGGACGTGTGATTCCGCCAGTCCTCTAAGGCCGACTATTCAATGGTCTTGACGTGAATTTGCCATCGTTTTTTGCTCTTGATGTATCTGCTGGACGTGATTTCAACATCGTGTGCTGAATTGATAGCCATGGTTGCATCTTTCAGTGTCCATTCCATTTCAGTCATTTTATTCCGCCAATAAACACCTTCAATCTTCTTATTCAAACGGAAGACAATCCCTTCGTTTGCATCAGTGAGATGTCTGATGACTCTGGCTTGACGCACAATATCGCCTTCCTGAGGCGCTGATGTTTCAGCAGCTTCATTGGCTTCACTAGCCTTGGCTTTCTTTTTCTTAATCAGTTGAACTTTTGACCAATCTTGAAGTTCAGTATAGCCGAAGGTGATGGAAGCAAGGCCTTCGTAAGGATGCTCTTCATCACTCATTTCGTGTGGATTATACAAGCCGACCAATTCCTCATAATCCAAATCAATAACCTCGATACGATTCCCTTGGCGTGGAATAAGTTCTCCAGTAAATTGCGGTCCTTTGAACAGCGTAGACCACCATCCACGTGCGTTGATAATACGTAATTCACGATACGTTTTCCTCCATTCTCGTATCGCACGAGGTGATGTAAGATCGCCATCATGTCTTGCTTCATTCGGAAACTGAATGCTGTCCCATGTACCAAACATGGAGAGAAGCGTATTCAGAGCCTTGATCGTCTCTTCATCAAATTCTTCGAAGTGTTCACGCGGTTGAGATAGAATCTGCTTGACAGACTCCTTTGAATCGGCGACAAAAGACCCTGTTATCGCCTTAGGTTGAACGGATTCTTTGACTACACCGTTACCAACACAAGCCAAAACGGTCTCGATAACATCGCTTTCAAGGACGATGCCTACTTCCTTTGCAATTTCTCGGAATCGTCCTACTGCTTCCTCGAGTTTGGCAAATGTCCAGCCTCTTGATTGTCCATTTTGATACAGGACATGTTCCTGCATTGTGATGTCGCCTTTGTAGTTCTTCACTTCAATAAAGACGATTCGGTCGTTCATGAGAACGATGAGATCTGCTTCTCTACGACTTCTTCCTTTGATGATTTGGTTGATACGAGCTGAATGGAAGACTTCGACTACACCGCTTATTTTTCGAATATATTCGAGAAGGTCAAGTTCGGATTTTGTGCCTGCAAGTTTTGCGAAATCTGGTTTCGGATACGGTTTGAGGTCTCGGGCCTTCAACCACCGATAATTCCTCAGAAGTCCCATGATGGTTCTTTCAATTGCAGAGTATTTGAACTTCGACCTTGAATTCTATGAATCTGATGTAAGTGGTTCGTCGATACCCATGTGCGGCATGAGGGCTCCTGCTAGGCCGCCAAGACTCTCGACAACCCGTGTTTCTGGCTTCAGTGTCTTCATCAGTACACGGCGTAATTCTTCATCGATTTGGACGTCAAATGATTCAAGTCGACTACGCAAATTTGCTTGCAATCTTCCACCGGTTCGGTCCCAGTCCATGAGAAGCGTCATCGTCGCTTTACGGTCTTCAGTCCGCGTTCCGTAGGTTTCGTACAGATAGGCGATGAAACGATCCATCCCCCATCCCCTATTCACCACTTCAAGAGGACCTGTAAATCCGAGTCGTTTCAATGCTATTTTGTCTCGAGGGCCTTCGATAATGATGGCAAATCCTTCGTCACGATTACGGTTCCGCGCCACTCCCAGAGCCTTTCCAGCTTTCTGGAAACGTTCGATGGTATTTGGTGAATTATTCATCTCCACCGCCCTCAAACGCCTACTGGCCTCATGTTCTGTGAGCGGTTTGGGTTTTTCAACAAACGCATTGATTCAAAGGTGAAGAACATAGGTTGATATGAAAGAAAATGGGAGCAAAGAATTTCAATCTAGTACTTGCTTTACGCCAACGCTTAAAGTAGGCCCTCTCGCCCCTTTAATCAGGGTGCAACCATGCCAGCGGAAGATACCGTTTTCTACGTACTTTACGACAAATTTATGTTTTGGTCGATTATTGTCGCCATTTTCACATTTGGTTGGCTGTTTACAGCAATTTTGAGATACCGCGACGGAGTTGAACCTGATACTACAAATATTGACCATATTGAAGTCGGGGCGTTTCCTGTCGATCGGCACAATACAACTCTCGAACTGATGTTTTACATCGTCCCAACATTCCTTGTTGTTTGGCTAACGGTTATGGCACTAGGCTCAAACTCCGCAGTTTGGAACTTTGACGAAGAGGCAGAAACCTTTGACATCACAGTCAATGCTTACCAGTGGTATTTCGAATTCGTTTACGAAGAGTCGTTGACTTGGGAAGATACTGAAACCGGATTCGATGTTGCGTGGAGCGCAGGTTCTATGCAAGTCACATCTGAAGGAAATACCGACTCTACGGTTGAAGTGAAGATGGGGACGATCAAGACTGAACTCTTCTTCAATGGAACGGACATAACAGGTATTCCAACTGCAACCTACAGCCCATTCCAGCATAATTACGTCAAGGTCTTCGACGCTGAAGGCGTACTCATCCACACATGGGAGCACATCCCAGTAGGTCACAAATTGATTACCCCTTCTAATCCAATGATCATTCCATGCGACGAGGTCATCATCGCAAACATGCACTCCAAGCCTGTCGATGCATCCGATACTCGAAACGTTGGTGTACAACACGCTTTCTGGGTTCCTGAATGGGGAATGAAAGAAGATTTCGTACCAGGTTTGGAAAGCGGAACAACACTCGGATTCATTCCTGATGATGCAGGAACGTTCCCAATTCGCTGTGCTGAATACTGTGGAATGCAACATTCAATCATGACTGGTGAAGTTATGGTCGTCGCCCGTGAAGGCATGACCTGTGACTTGGATACCGGAGTCAAAAAGAGCAGTACAAGCTCGGCAAGTAACTACGATGGAGGTGAAATGTGATGCAACGACGCACCATGGTACTTCTCGGACTCGTTATCGCTTCTTTGATGATCGTTCCACAATTCAGCGCAATGCCTGGTGGAATTGGACAAGGAGCAAACGCTGGATGTTCATGTCACGCTGGAGGCAATGACGGTTCAACGACAATTCTTGTTGAAGGACTTCCCGAAGTCTTCAATGCAAGTGAAACGTACACATTTACAATCACATTGGTCAATGATGAGATGACGCTGTACGGAAACGGCGATCCTGCTCAAGGATGGAGTGGTGTCCAAGGTGGATTCCGTATCCTCGTCGAAGGTGGCGGAAGCGTCACAACTGTTGATGAATCCTACAGCCAAACAATTGATGGCGGCCTTACACATACTGAAGACGGAAACAAATTCCGTTCTTGGGAATTCGAATACACTGCACCTGGAAGTGACACCGATACAACTGAAATCACCATTATTGGAAACGCAGTAAGTGGTGGCGCAGCGAGTGGTGGCGCTACACCCTTTGGCGACATTCAACCTGATGGTGCTGGAAATGACTATTGGAGCATAAAGAACGTTGTCGTCCCCGGATTAAATGCAGAAGCGCAAGCTCCAACTGCACCACCATTGGTCATTCTCTTGACCGCTATTGGATTGGCTCTCTCAATCATCCTCCTAGGGACAATGTGGGTCTTCTATCGACGCAATCCTCAAACATTCACCATTGGAAACTTCTGGAGCTACCTCAAGCCGTGGCTGACAACAACCGACCACAAAGAAGTCGGTATCCTTTACTTCCTGTTTGGATTCTTCTTCTTCCTCGTCGGTGGAGTCTTGGCGCTTCTCTTCAGAATCCAATTGGCTTTGCCAGAAAATGATTTCTTGACCCAACAAGAATACAACTCCTTCTTCACACTTCACGGAACGACCATGATTTTCCTCGGCGCTATGCCAATGATCGCAGGTTTCCTGAACTACGTCCTCCCTCTGCAAATTGGTGCAAAGGATTTGGCATTCCCTCGAATTAACGCAATGGGATTGTGGCTCTTGGTCTTCTCAACACCATTGATCTTCTCGGGTATCTGGTCTGGAGAAGGTGCTGACATTACGTGGGTTATGTACCCTCCATATTCTTCTCTAAACAATGCTGGAGATTACGGTGCCAACGCTGGTGCTACTGCATTCCTTGCGGGAATGATGATGCTTGGTGCGTCATCAACGCTTGGTGGTGTCAACTTCATCACCACTGTGTTTACAATGCGCGCTCCTGGAATCACTTGGATGAAGATGCCTTTGTTCACATGGTCTGCGTTCGTGAGCGTCTTCATGCTCTTTATGTCCCTACCTGCTTTGATCATCGGTGTTGCCTTCCTCGTGTTTGACCATACGATAGGTTCGACGTTCTTTACCAGCGGAGGGGATCCGCTTCTGTTCCAGCACCTGTTCTGGTTCTTCGGGCATCCTGAAGTGTACGTGGTGATTATTCCTGCGTTTGGTATCGTATCGGAAGTTCTGGCAACCAGTGCTCGACGTTCCATCTTTGGATACAAATCAATGGTTTTCGCTATGGCGGGAATCGGTGTTGTTGGATTCATTGTTTGGGGACACCACATGCTCACATCGGGTATGGATCCGTTCTGGAGAGCTGCATTCATGATCACAACCATGGCTGTAGCAATTCCAACTGGAGCGAAGATCTTCAACTGGCTGATGACGCTCTGGGGCGGTTCTCTTGTCATGAAGACGCACACACTCTGGTCTCTAGGATTCCTTATCACCTTCACACTTGGTGGTATTTCTGGAATGTTCTTCCCTGTTGCAGGTCTTGACACACACTTCCACGACTCCTACTTCGTCGTTGCTCACTTCCACTACGTGTTCATCGGCGGTACTGTCTTCGCTCTGTTCTCTGGAATTTACTACTGGTACCCTAAGGCGACAGGACGAAAACTCAACGAGACACTCGGCCTTTGGCACTTCTTGATCGGATTCGCTTCCTACAATGCTGC
>QQSG01000143.1:40949-48333 GCA_003602665.1 Candidatus Poseidoniales archaeon | reverse complement strand
AGCCAACTCCTCCTCGTTTGGAACATCATCTATTCTGGCCGTAATGGTGAGAAAGTTGGAAAAGACCCATGGGGCGGATGGTCTCTCGAATGGTCGACCACTTCACCTCCACCAACACCTTCTTTCCACGTTATCCCAACACAACGTGACATGAATGAGATCTACGGACATCACAACGATGCTGAAGATTCCATCAAGGATAAGTTATGGAAAGGGAAGAAGAAGAAACCAACAAGTTCGGTTATTCTCGACGCTGCTGATGAAGCTGCGGAGGTGAGCTCATGAGTGGCGGTGGACACAGCGATGTGAAAAACGCTATCTGGATGAGAGCACTTCTCATGGCAGGTATTATTCTCGGTCTCGGTGTTGCATCGTACGTCGGTCTCGGCGTTGTTGTTGCTGGGATGAAAGAGACGACATGGGACGAAGAAGCAGATCATTTCCATGATGCTGAAAATGATTGGAAGGATGCTGTTGCTGCCGGTACCATTGCAAGTGACAACGAATCTGCTGAATTATTCATCGCCAAGGAGGCTGCGCATCACCATGAAATTGATGCCCATCTGTCCTACCTCACATACCGTGTTGCAGGATTGACAATGCTCTTTGTTTCGATTATCTTTACAGCGTTCTTGGCCATCAGTGGGATTCTCAATTCAGCACAACCTGATGATGAACATCATGATGACCACCACGGCCATGAGGAACATCATGGATCTGCATCCCCGATTATCTTCGCATTCGGTTGTATGCTGTTCCTTATTGGATTCCCAGACTTTGCCGATGGACTTCATTCACTCATGCTCGGAAGCGGTACTGATGCCATTTCAGATCTTTCTGTTGGAATGATTGGATTGACAATCATCACCATCGGTATTGCAAACTGGTGGAGAGAAGACCTTCCATTCAAGGGATATGGTGAGCAAATTGCAACATCTGATCCATTCAGTGGACAACACATCCGTAAGGCGGGTATCTGGGTCTTCCTCATGTCTGAAGTCATGGTCTTCGCTACATTCTTTTCATCATACCTACGTATGCGAACAGAATGGTGTACTAAGTGGGCCTACGATGAAGGAATCTGTACCCTTGAAGATGGTGAAACATTAGCAATGACCGCTTCTGATTACCTCCGTCCTGGCGGTGCTGCAGGAACTGGTGACTTCTGGACGTTACTTCCAGGAGCGATCAACACTTTTGCGTTGATTGTTTCTTCATACACCATCGTTCTGGCACTGAAGATTGCAAAGTCTCATGACTACAAGGTACCATCTGGCTTGATGGGTAAACTCATGCCTGACAAGAAGAGTGCAATCCGCAACTATCTGATTATTACACTCGCCCTTGGTACAATGTTCATCGTACTCAAATTGGTTGAGTGGAGCCATCTTATTGCGGAAGGATTCACTGTCGGAAGCCAAGAAGGTTCAATCTTTTACATCTCCACTGGCGCACACGGTGTGCACGTCTTTGCGGGATTATTGATCATGCTGTACATGATTTTCAAGGCCGATACCGTCGAATGGGACGAAGACAACGCACAGGGAATCGAGTACTTCGGCCTCTACTGGCACTTTGTCGATCTAGCTTGGGTTGTTATCTTCCCAGCATTCTATCTATACTGAGGTGAAAATATGGGAGAACACAAATTAATCATGGGCAAAGACATTTACTTCTGGAATTTCATCATCTTGATGTTTTTCACACTGTTTGAAGTTGGAGCGGTTTTCTTCGAAGAATATCCTGGAACAGACACTCGTGTCTCAATGTATGTTGTCTGGGGAATTCTGATCGTCGTTGGAATCATCAAAGGATTCGGTATCGGCGCTTTCTTCATGCACCTTTGGGATGACCCGAAAATATACCTTCGAGTCGCATTGTTCCCAACCTTATTCGTTCTGTTGATGCTCTGGGGTATTGGTCTATCCAACCCTGAAGGAGTGAATGGACTGCCTGGCTGGTGTACTCCAGATTGGGGAGAACAATACGCAACAGAACGTTGAGTCGATTACATGAGACGAATAGCGTTATTTCTCGTAGCCTTGCTTTTATCTGTCACCCTCGTAAGCGTACCAGCCTCTGCGTTCAATGGATTTCAGTTAACAACAACAAGTGTTGGTAACTTTACACTAACAGATCAGAATAATTCAGATATGAAATTCTCGGATATGACGGAAGACATCGTTGTCGTTTCGTTCTTCTTCACTCGATGTACAGATGTTTGCCCAATCATTACTCAAAATTTGAAGATGGTTCAGCAACAAATCCCTGATGAAATTGAAGACGAAGTTGGCTTTGTATCCATCACCCTCGACCCTCGACACGATACGCCTGAAGTCATGGCTGAATACATGTCCCTTCATGGGGTTGAATGGCCACACCTTACTGGTAACAGTACAGAACTTGCTGATGTTTGGTCAAGGTTCGGTATGGCAGTCGAAGAGGTTGTCACCGACCCTCATGATGACAACATGAGCGATATGGATGGCCAAATTCATAATTCCAGTGTCATCTATACGAATGAAAACGGAACCAGTATGGAATTGATGTTTCTTCCAACAGGAATGACATTGACCACAGTAGCGGCTGATGAAGCTGGTTGGGAATTCAACACATCAGATTCTCAGTTTGGAACCATGGTTAACGGTATCAACGGATATGATTCACCAGCGGATTGGAGTTGGTGGTGGAGTTTGAAATTGTTTAATGAATCCAGTGAAAACTGGGAAGATTCCCCTGTTGGTATTGATTCAGTAAACGCTCTGGAAGAGCAACATCTAGCATGGTTTTCGTCACAAGCGAATACGTCTCTATTGACGGCTCCTGTGGGTGAAGATCCTTCCGTTCAAATCGTCTTCCCTGACAATACGACTGCTTCTACGAGTATTCCGAACTTCACTGGATATCACCTTACTCAAGGTGCCTTGGATGGAGCAGGAATCGATGTCAATATTTCTGATAGCAGCTATGGACATTTCCTTGACAGCATCAATGGCGTTTCCGCTCCAGCAGATTGGAGTTGGTGGTGGGAACTTCATACTTGGAATCAAACGAACATGACTTGGGAGGATTCACAAGTCGGCATGGACCTTTTGGATGATCCAATGACCATCGCATGGGCTCCGAGCAGTTTCAACAATACAGACATCCCTGCCCCTGGTTTCGCAACAATTGAAGCCACAGAATGCAGCGGAAATGGCTGGATTATGGGCTCAGGTCAAAATGCACACTGTATGTGTGATGCAGGCTATGAATGGGCTGAAGACGATATGTTGCGTTGCGTTCAAATCATCTCAGAAGAACCTGAGTATACTGTTGGCCATTCAACCATCACCTACATTCTCGATGAAGATAAGAAGCCCAGAGTTTCTTGGCTAAGTGACAAGTGGCTACCAGAAGACTTCGTTGAAGACATCGTTACACTCGCTGAAAAAGAAGGATTGATCGACATCGAATCCGAAGGCATTCCTTCCGTTGGTCTCTTCCTGTCAGTGGTTATGATCTCCATGGCAGCAATCTCAGTTCGCGCGAAATCTGAATGATTTCAAGGGAAAAGAGTTTGATAGGGGGAGTTGTGGCCAAATCATTGCGGCGATCGCATAGCCTGGTATTGCGCCGGATTTGAAATCCGGTGTCTGATGACTCGGGGGTTCGAATCCCTCTCGCCGCGCCTCCATCCAATTTAGGAGAAGCATTCACAAACTATACCCTCTCTGTACCTTTCATGCGCCAAGGGCTGCTGGGCTTACTTCTCGCTTCTCTGTTCGTTCTAGCAGGGTGTTTAGCACCTGTAGCACCCGAATGGGACGATGCAATTGTCGTTGAACGAAACGGTGATGGAACCTTCACATTCACTTCCAAACTTGGTGATGAAACCATCTCCGATACGTACATCGAACGTGGCTGCCTTGATGGTGAAGTTGGCCCAGATAAAGGTGGAAAAATCAAATTTGAAGGCTACATGAGTGCAAGTACCATCTATGAGACACACAACAGTGATCTCAACAACAATAATCTAACATTTGCAACAACTGCAGCCGTAGCAATTCAACAGATGTCATTTACCGATGCAAAGAATGTTCTTTCTGGTGCTGGTGAACGAATTGAAGTCAAAGAATGGGATGTACCCGTCCAACCAAAGACAGGTCAAGGCACAGTTGATTTAGACAGCGTTGATGGCGATTCAGACTCCAAATGGTTCGTTCTCGGCCTTATTCCTGCGAGTGAAAACATCAACGAAGGAATCGCTTCCCTCGGGAAATACCATCAAGCAGTTCGAATTTCTGGATATCTTGTCGATGGTCCTGTCCTTTCTCAGAATCCTCAAGGTGGAAACAATCGCGACGTTGGCGTAACCAACGACTGTATTGCTACAGCTGGAAGTTTCAACGTAAATCAACTGTTCTTCCTCGTTACTGAAATTGAATTTGAAGAATCCACTGTCAGTCTAAATGGTGAAGCAGATGATGAATACGTCTTCGGTGATGTGCCATTCCTTGGCCGTACTGGATTCATTCTCTTTGTACTCATTGTTGGCGTTGGCGGCGGCATTGGGGCATTCATGTATTCATCCATGCGCGTGAGTATGAGCGCTCGAAGCATTGCATTGACCCTTCTTGGAAAAGAAGGGGTTGAGAAAGCTGCTCAAGTCCAGAGAGATGTCAAGGATGCGA
Organism: Candidatus Poseidoniales archaeon; assembly: GCA_003602665.1. Lineage (GTDB taxonomy): Archaea > Thermoplasmatota > Poseidoniia > Poseidoniales > Poseidoniaceae > MGIIa-L2. The sequence continues at coordinate 43,660 of QQSG01000143.1, read as the reverse complement.
AAGATGCTGGTATGACAACACCTGATCAACGACGTANNGAACAACGTAAGAAGGACAAATCCCCACCTCCTGCAAAGAAAAGCAAGAAGGAAGATCAAGACGATGGCTTCGGTTCATTTAGCATTGATAGTGCACTGAGTGGAAGTTCGAATACACCTACAAAATCGGAATTTGGTTCTGGTAGTTCGGTTGTTGCATCAGAAGATGCTAAGCGCGTTGAGAAACAGATCAAGAATACTGAATCTTTTGTCCCACCAACCTCCACCTTCGGAAGCAGTTCAGTTCCAACATCATCCTCGGTTCCAACGTCTTCTTCCGCTCCAACAAGCGTTCCATCATCTCGTGCCCCACCAGCACGTGCTGAGCCTGAGGTTGAAGAGAAACCAAAGGTTCGACGCCGAAGAGCAGTGAAGAAGGCTGAGCCAGAACCTCAACCAGAACCTGAAGAAACCAAGAACACCTGGGCTGAAGAGGAAGAAGAATTCTCAGACTTCAGTTTCTGAAACGCCATTGATTCAATGGAAGACTTGTACTTCTGAAGGAAGAACTTCCATTGAAAGTGGAGTTGAACCAATGTTTTCTCCATCGATGTTGATCGCAGTAGGCTCAGGTGTTTCAATTCGCAATTCTTTGAATTGATGATAGTCAACTCTTGGATGGAAGACGTGACGACCTTCTTTCTTGAGAAGTCCAAATGCCTTCANAATGTCTCTTCTGGTCATCTTTTTCAAGATTCCAATATCCATTAGTCCATCATCAAGAGAAGCTCCTGGAGCGAGTGGCAAGAGTGAACCACCAGTTTGACTGTTCTGGATGAGGAACAATGTGAAATCATCTTCCATCTTATGTCCATCCAAGAAGAGGCTTGCTGTTCTTCGATTATTGGCCATAATGGCCATGAGAATCCCGACATCGTACCGAATACTACCCATCCAACGCATTTTTTCAGCCTTAATTGTTGAATCCACGCCAAGACCCCATGTGACCAAATTGTGGCTGTATCGAGTCATCTTCCCCTTATTCTTACCAGGCAATCCCTCAGTCAGTTCCACTCGTGCGAGATCAATGGACTGCGTTCCTCCATTGACGATTCTTGAAACTGCATCTTCCGTACTTTTTATTCCGAAATCATGCGCTTGAGAATTTCCTGTTCCGGCTGGAATCATTCCAAATCGAATTGTTGTGTTGTCTTTTGATTGCATCATCCATCCGGTAATGCTCTCTGAGAGACTTCCATCTCCACCAACAACAGCGATTGCATGATCTGGTTGAACATCCAGCGAAGAAGCGATGTCAACAAGATGGCCCGAATGCTGTGAAACGTGCATTTCAACTTCAATGCCTGAAGTCTCAAGCAATTGTTTCGCTGCTTCTGCAACCTTCAACCCCTTCTTTTTACCAGAATAAGGATTGACGAGCATGAAGACTTTTGATGGCTTAGCACCTTCATTCGTGGGCTTTACAAACACTTTCGCAGGCATTGGCCGGTGGATTCCCTTACGTTTTTTACTGCTTTCATCGGGTTGAAAACTCATGACTGAAAGCGTAGTTGAACCGTTTGAAGTCTCGCCATCTGTAGAGGCCATGTTTTGTGACAAGAACTCCTCCGCATGAACTCTTCCCCATTTTCGGGATTAAACCAAGCACTCATGAAGAGAGGGCTTCTGGCCTAAGTTGGAGGGTCATGATGAATTGGTCAGAATCGGATGTCAAATTCATGCATAGAGCCCTTGCTGTGGCTGAACGCGGCAGAGGTAACGTCAGCCCTAATCCACTTGTAGGATGTGTCCTTGTTAAGGACGGTGAAATCATTGCAGAAGGTTGGCACGATCATCTCGGAGGATTGCATGCAGAACAGATGGCAATCCACGATGCAGAAGCAAAAGGGAACTCTCCAAACGGAGCAACGGCCTACGTCACGCTCGAACCGTGTAATCACTATGGAAGAACGCCTCCATGCACTGAGGCTCTGCTTTGGTCAGGTGTCAAGAACGTGATTGTTGCACACCATGACCCAAATCCAACCGTTCGCGGAAAAGGCATTGGTGTTCTTGAGAAAGCTGGAATCAGCGTCAAGACGGGGTTGCTTGAGCGTGAAGCAGCCCAACAGATGCAACCTTTCCTCCATTGGTGTGAACATCGCAGACCAATGGTTACAGTGAAAATGGCTGTTGACGCCAATGGTTCGGTTGATGACCGATCAGAACAAGCTCAACGCTTCACGAGTGAAGCCTGCTTGGATGAAGTTCATCGATTGCGAATGGATTGCGATGCAATCCTGGTCGGTGCTGAAACCATACAACGAGACAATCCAACGCTCACAGTTCGTAGAGTCGAAACAGAGCGACAACCTTTGCGAGTCATTCTTGATCCCAAAGAACGTACTCCTTCGGATGCAACCGTATACAATGATGGTCACGAAACATTACGAATTGGAACAGACTTTACTGGATTAATTCCTCTTCTCAACCGATTGGGAGATTTACACCGTCAGCGACTTCTCGTAGAAGGAGGTCCAAAGACCGTCCATGCCTTCCTTGCTGAAGGATTAGTCGATGAGTTTTATCTTGTTCAAAGTGAAGTGGTTCATCAGCAACCCATTGCTTCCAATATTGATGATGAGGTCTTATCAAACTCAGGACTTACTTTTGTTCGTAAAGAACAATGGGGAGATGAAACCGTATCTGTTTGGACGCGTACGCCCTTGCAGT
>QQSG01000143.1:39264-40848 GCA_003602665.1 Candidatus Poseidoniales archaeon | reverse complement strand
TGGCTTCCCTTTTTGAAGGGGTTGGTGTAAAGAATTCACCCTTCAAAGTGTGGCGAGGCTTCCGCCGAGCAAAACCATTGGAATAATATAGCCAAGAATTGTCAAATATCCAAGAATAAATCCGGCGACCCCTTGACCTGCTCCAGTACCTGAACGGTTTCCTTCTGCTTGACCGAGATGGCCAAAAATGATTGCTAAAATCCCGAATAGCCATCCAACTGCCCAAGTGACACAGATGAGCCAACCAAGCAGATAGCAGACAATTCCTAGGATTCCCATTACCAATCCAGTAACAGCCATACCGTTGCCATTTTGTTGAATCATAATTTGCTGTCCCATCATTGGTTGTTGGGTTGCGCCAAACAGCATGGGTTGTACTGGCTGAGCCTGCGTCATTGGTTGCTGCACTGGATTCACTTGAATTGGAACCGCTGCAGGAGGTTGATTGGAGGGCATTGACCCATCTGGTTGCATGGTTGGGCTTCAACCACGTTTACTTTGAAGATTTCGTAATCAAACTGTACGAGGAGCGGCTTCATTGACTGAAGCAGATACACCTGCTGCATATCGCTCGAAATTTGTGTTGAACATTTCAGCCAACTTGTCAGCTGTTGCATCATAAGCACCCTTGTCTTCCCATGTTGTTCTTGGTTGCAAGACATCAGAAGGAACATCTGGACAAGAGGTTGGTACTTCAAATCCAAATCGGCCATCTGTAATGTATTCGACATTGTCAAGATCACCGTCAAGTGCAGCGTTGAGCATGGCTCGAGTGTACTTGATCTTCATTCGATTTCCAACACCGTATGGGCCACCATTCCATCCTGTATTGATGAGCCATGCTGTTGAACCGTTTTGTTCCATTTTCTCTGAAAGAAGATCAGCGTAAACACCAGGATGCATAGGCATGAATGGTTCACCGAAGCAAGCCGAAAAGGTCGCTTGAGGTTCCTTAACGCCAATTTCAGTCCCAGCAACCTTTGCTGTATATCCTGAGATGAAATGGTAGGCTGCTTGTTCAGGAGTAAGACGAGAGATCGGTGGAAGAACACCAAACGCATCACAGGTCAAGAAAATGACATTTTGTGGATGCCCTCCTCGTGAGTCGAGGGTTCTGTTATCGATGAATTCGATTGGATAGGAACCGCGTGTGTTCTGTGTTTTGCTCACATCCGTAAAGTCAGGAACACCATCTGCATCGAGAACGATGTTCTCAAGAACGGTTCCTCTGCGACGAGTTGTTGCAAAGATTTCAGGCTCGTCTTCTTCCGAAAGATCGATGAGTTTTGCATAGCATCCACCTTCGAAGTTAAAGACGCCATTTGCTCCCCAACCATGCTCATCATCACCGATAAGAGCGCGCTTAGGATCTGCGGAGAGTGTTGTCTTTCCTGTACCAGAAAGACCGAAGAAAATCGCTGTGTTTTCTCCAGTTGTGTTTGCAGAACAATGCATTGGAAGGATGCCCTTCTTTGGAAGAATGAGATTCATAATGGAGAAAATTGATTTCTTGATTTCTCCAGCGTATCGGGTTCCACCGATGATGACCTCACCCGCTGCATAGTTGACGATAACAAAGCACTG
>QQSG01000143.1:35071-39203 GCA_003602665.1 Candidatus Poseidoniales archaeon | reverse complement strand
GTATGAGAAGCAAGTTGTTCAACGGATGGTCGAACGAACATGTTTCGAGCGAATGTGCTGTGCCAAGCATTGTGTGTAATGACACGGATTGGCAATGCTTCAGAAGGTTCAGCTCCACATGCAAGATCTTGCACAAAGAGATGTTCTTGCTCTGAAAGATACTCAATAACTTGAGCACGCAATCGCTCGAATGTTGCAAGGTCTGTGGAGATGTTCACATCTCCCCAATTTACGTCGTTTGTGGTCGATTCTTCGTCAACGATGAATTTGTCATTTGGAGAACGTCCAGTTCGCTCGCCAGTCTCGGTTACAAGAGCACCATGAGCACTTAGAACACCCTCATTACGAGCGATAGAAATGTCGAGCAGTACATCGGTATTCAGGTTCCAATGAACCTCGCCTTTTGGGCTCAGTCCGTGCGCTGTCAGGGGGGTCGATGTCGGGGTGGAGGTCTCCGCCATGCTCCTTCGTATCGCGGTCTGTCTTTGTCCCTTTCTATTCGGCCATACGAAAATTAGAGCAGAATTGACCTTCAAGGGGGAGGTTTGAAACAGGACTTTGGTGGAGAGGATATCATGGAGGAGGAAACTTCTGACCATGACCTCGTCGAAGACGAAGTCCTGCGTAAGAAGAATTTTGACCGTGGAATGGGCGTCGATTTAGATCGATTTCTTATCACAACCCCTCAACCTAAACCCGAAGTCGAGAAGGAAGAATCTGTAGAAGTTGTTGAAACCGATGCAGCAGTAGGCGAAATCGCTGATTTCTTTTCCGCACCAAATACAGAACGAAATGAACCAGGGATGGTGAAGCGAGACGGAACCGTTGATGCACCGGCTGCTGAAGATTCCGTCACCGATATCGCCGTACACGGTGAGCGCCGTATTGGATTTGGACTGCTTGTTGGCATGGTTTTGGTCTGGTCTGTTCTGGGATGGGTTGTTGGAACCGCATTACCACCGCTGCTCGGAGGCCCACTTCTCATCATCATGGGACTTTCCGGACTATGGGCTGGAGAGAAATGGATCCCAATGCCGAGAATGCATTTGCTCGGTGTAACATGGGTCATTATCTCCATGAAAATTCTCTATGGTTTTGCACTTGATGCGCATCACTGGGGTTGGTTTGATTCCTCTCCTTTGGGTGCAGATGAGACCCTTGGAGTGTCTCTTCTTTCGCTGATTGGATTCAACGTATACATTGCTCAACGTCATAATGATGATGCAATTGCTGCCCAAGCAACGTTGGTCTTGCTCGCTCTTGGAAGTGCTACTGGGGCGCTCTATGACGAAATCGGTGTCGCAACAATGATCTTGTTGGGTACACTTTCTATGCACGGCTTAGCCGTTTTCAGGAACTCAGGTAACTTGGCAAGTCTAGGAATTGCAGTTTCCTATCTGTGGATTGGGCTTCATTCTTTTTCCCAAGAATGGCAAATCGCTGGCATTGAAATCGTCTCATTCAACGATGAACTTCTCCTCTTCATGCTCATGTTTGCAGTTACTGCAACCAATGCGGTCATCGCAACACAGTTCCACAAAGCAGACAACTGGTTCTCAGAGGCTGCCAAAGCATTGGGGCTTGGAAAACCAGGACTATGGGCAATATCTGTTGGTTTGGGAATGATCGGTGCGCTTCTCGCCATCGCTGCAAACAGAACTGAAACAGGCTATGCATTAGCCCAATTACTGCTTCTCATCAGTGCATTCGGAGCCTCATATCTTACTGTTCGTGGCGTCAATTGGAAGCGTTTAGCTCCGTTCATCCTCATCCCAGCACCGTTCCTATTGGCGTTGGTCATCCTCATGAGTACGGGTGTTTTCTCAATCCCAGTCGCTGACTTGAATGGATACAGCCTCTATGCAATTCTTACTGCTCTGTTCACTTCTATCGCCTTACTGAGCAATCAGCAAGCCGTATCCGACCATGTTCTATGGATGGGTGGAATCGTTATTGTCATCCTGTTGACGCTGCTTATACCTGGTGAAGTCGAAGGATGGCGCTTACTGGTTGCACAGGGATCTGTCTGGATTGGCCTTGCATGGCTTGGTGTCCAGCGAAAGTCTCCTTCTATCTCGGGCGTGGCTGTTCTTGTACCGTGGATTTGGTTGTTGATGTTCGCAACCGATATCGAATCCCGAATGTTCTCAAATGACTTCATTCCTGTCGTTTTGAATGAACAACATGTAGCCATATGGATGCTTATTCTCATTCTACAGCAATTGTATGTTAACGTCAGTCAAGGCGAATCGACGCTAAACCTCGCTGGCCGCCTTGCTGGATTGAGTGAATTAAGCGCTCGAGCCCGTGATTCAGGATTGCTCCAATTGTGGAATCTTTCGTTTATCGTCTCGCTCGTTACCGTGTGGGGTATTGCTCGTGTGGACGGACTTCCTGCTTGGGGACTACTCGCTGTGATGGGGGCTATTCTCATCTTCCATGGAACCTTAGTTGCCCTCGAACAGCATCGCGGTCAACCGCGGACAATGCTCGTAGCTTGGAGCGTTTTCGCCCTTTTCTTTGGATGGAAGTTCGGCCATACTTCGCTCTATGCAGCAAGTCTGGTGGCAGGATGTTCGCTCCTTCTGGTCCATTCGGACAAATTGTTCCAAGATGATGATGAAGCGAAAAAGAATCAATCGAACAGTATCGTTACGTTGCAACTTCTCATCATGAGTGGTTTACTTGCAATGCCTGCTTTACGGGAAGCTGATGCATTGGAACTTACCAATTCTGAGTGGTTCCCAACGGGTGTTGAAGATGCAACCTTCATGGCAATACTTTCTCTTGGAACACTTTACCACTTTATGCGACGAGTCTTGTTGATGGACAAATTGCTTCCACCAACATTAGCCAGTGTAGCAATGATATCGACCATGTTGTATACAGGTGTTGCTCTTGAAGCAAATCTGATCACGACGTTTGCAATTCTCAGTTTCGTTGGTGCTGGGGGCTATCTCGCAGTTCAGGGTGAATGGCGATCCGGTATGCGCTCCGTGGCTCGAAAAGAAGAGCGTTTACAGGAATTACAATCCAAACAAAACACCCAGGCATACCTCAATCAATCTTCCAAGGATACTGGCGTAACGCTCATCGATCCGAAACTTATCGAGTTGGCCGAGAAGCAAAAGAAGCGGGCAAAGCGAACTGGCATTTCTCAACCAGATGACTTGGAAGTAGGAGATATTCAACACCGACCGACAATCGTTCTCTCATTCCTTGGCGTTTCCATTCTCGCCTCGATCATGTTCGCGTTTCTTGGTGGAGACCAGACAACGGCAATCGTTCTCTGTGCAAGCATCTCAATTCTCTTCATCAGTTTAGCACGTGTCCGTGCTGAAACACTGAAGTTGCGATTGGTTGACGTTCTTGGAGTTGAAATTCCTATTGCAGTCACTATGGCTGGACTTGTTCTCGTTCATATAGCTGGACGGGCGAGTCAAGGTACTGTCTTCCTCGAAGAGCAATTTGATTTGCTGGTGTTAATGGCCAGCCTGATTCTCCTTGGCGGATTTAGTCTCCTCAATCGTAGCGACCTCGGCGTACGTATTCCAAACGTATTGGATATGGTTGTTGGACTTCTTGTTATCGATCGTTTGTTTGGAATCCTTGCAGGCGGAGAACTACCACTTCCAATGCTTACCAATCCGTTTGAATTCGAAGCGCTTTCATGGACAATTCCTGTCTTCAGTATTGAGATTGTTCTGATTACTGCAGCCTTGCTGTGGGATTGGGTTGAACGTCAACGTCGTGTACGAGGACTTCAGGATCATCGAGGTGCGCTCGGTCGCGTCTCATTCGGATTCTCAGTTCTGATTCTCTCATTTGGACCTGCAGGACTTATCGCTCTTGGATTGATGTTCAACAAGGGATGGGTTTGGAAGCAACCAGCTGTTCTCATGCTTGGAATGATGGTCTTACCGTTCGCTCTGAACAGTTTGCTTTGGTGGATTGAAGTTGAATTCGATGTTGCAATTGTTGACATCTGGCTCTCTTCACTCATCTTTGGAGCGCTGAACCTCATCGCAGCAGCATTTGCAACAGCAACAAATCGCGGTTTATGGATTTCTGCAGTTCTCTGGGCATCACAGGTCTTGTTTATTCTCAGTGGAATCATCGCTCCTGATCTCCT
>QQSG01000143.1:27958-35061 GCA_003602665.1 Candidatus Poseidoniales archaeon | reverse complement strand
CTTGAACTGCTCGCTATGTCGGTAACATCGTGGGTTATTGGCGTACTCACATTACGACGTGGATGGAGAATCATTGGATTCCTCAACCTGATTGTAGCATGGATTGTTGCAGGTGTTCTTATCTACCAAGGTATGGCTCCACTGTCTGGATTTGTACTCTTACTCGTAACAGCTGCTCTGCTCGCAGTGATTACCTACTTGACTCAATCAAGAGACGAACTGCTTGCACGTCAATGAGCCACTGGGTTGAATGTTCGTAAGAGGAAATTCTGAATTGAACGCACCATGAGCATCGCATCAAACCCAGGATCTGCTTGCGCAAATCGGAGAGAAACACTGGTCTTTGCTTGAGTCCCGCTGTTACGAATTCCAAGACTGACATCGTTTCCGTTCAATTGACATCGAATAAGCATCAAATTCGGCTCTCCTTCCAGACCGGTTCGTTGCCAGTTTGTCACCTCTCCAGCAAGGGCGAGATGTGTTATTGCCATCGATTCTACAGAATCTGCATACTGATTTTTACCATCCCACATCCATCGATTTGGATTGGTCACACTCACGCGTCGCTTCCACCCTTTTTCCATTGAACTTGAGGAAGAATGCTGCATTGAAAGTAAGGACATGATCAACGTCATTGCACCGTCACCGACCAAACTCCATGTTGAGCCATTTGGATGAGGTGAGGGTAAGACAAGATGACCTGAGTCTTCAATTCCTAACATGATTGGATAGGTATCGCCTGTAAGTGGATGATTCTTGGAAAGCGCATGAGAAAGCCAGCGATCACCCACTGCAGTTTCAATTCCTTTCATCGATTCTTGTTCATGGACTGAAGTAAGAAGCGTCAGGTTTGATTCAATACTTGCGGCAACAATCCAATCAGCATCCAAAGAAGAAAGAAGGGCATCAGCGATATCATCGCCATCAACAACACAAATCCCATCGTTTGTTTCTTGAAGCAGCAGACAGCGATCTCCATCACCATCAAGAGCTGCTCCAACGATGGCACCTACTTCTTGAGAAACAACGGAACGAACGAGCAAGTGATTGCTTGTTTTTGCTTCACTCCATGTCCAGGATTGACCCGGTGAAAGTTCCCCTGCACCGCAGCCTGCATTCATTGCCACGGCTTCTTGACTGACCTCGTTCACATCGAGGCCGCGACCATTAAGCCATGATGCAAGCCATGTCGAAGCATGGCCTTTCGAGGAATCAAGAAGGAACGAATTCGGGAAAGCAAGCGATGAATTGAATGCTTCTTCTGCGAGTCCTAATCTTTTCTCAAGCCACTGCGGATGGTCAACGACATGATGAGAAGAGGGTTGCATCCATGCTTCTCTATCCGTAGTATCAATTTCACGATCTTCCTGAGAAAGAGAATAAGCAGCCGTGGTCACGAGTCGCTCATACTCAGGCATCGACTTACGTCCAAGCGCATCAAAGACCTTGATTCCTGAATCTTCAACAGGATTGTGGCTTGCAGTGATCATGCATCCCAAACGGGCACCCGTTTCCAAGACGGCATAATGCAACATTGGGGTTGAGGCAAGACCGATGTGAACGACTGTACAATTTGAAGCATGAAATCCAAGCGTAAGCCAAGAAGCAAGTGTGTGATTATCAGGTCGTTCATCCCAGCCGATGACAATGGTATCGCCTTCTCCGTCTTCAGGCAGAGTACGGCCAAGAGCCTCTCCCAGGAGTTGCATAAGTTGTGGCGTTAATTCACGTTCTTCGACAATCCGTTGCAAGGCTTCTTCGTCGTCGCATTCATCGGGAACAACTCGTCCACGAATACCGTCGGTTCCGAAGAGATTCTCCATCTTCTCACCTCAACGCAGTACACTTGATGGAGCATGAAGGCCAGATACAGTCGTATTTGGATGAGCCATGCAATGTTGTCCAAGGACTGTACCGGGATTGGTTACAGCGTTACATCCCAATTGAGTCTCATCGCCAAGGATTGCTCCAAATTTTCGAATACCTGTTGAACGACGCTCATTATCGATCCATATGGCGACCGTAGCGCCATCATTTCGTAGATTGGAGAGTTTAACGCCAGCACCAAGATTCACGTTTGAACCGAGTACTGAGTCGCCAACATAGTTGAAATGAGGGGCTTTAGCACCCGGAAGGAACAATGAATGTTTTGATTCACTTGAATGTCCAAGAAGACTGCCTTGCATCATCCACGTGTTCTCACGGACATATGCATGAGCACGTACAGTAGCTGTTGATTGGATTAAGCATGGGCCGATGAGGTGAACATGAGGTTCAATGATTGCTCCATCTTCGACATGAACTGGCCCTTTTTTCTCATCTATGGTAACGTATTCGACACCAACAGGATGTTTCGATCCCAATTGTTCAAGATGGTTTGACAGGATTTGTTTGAGTCCTGATGGGTTTTCTGGGTTGAGTAATTCCCAGGCAGGTTGTCCTGAAAGGTTGAACACGGATTCAGGGAAATCCGCAAACAACGCACTGGTTGTTACCGAAGTTGGCCACTCCATGAACAGCGCTAACGTCACTTAGGGTTGAATGTTTGGTCAAACTGCCGCATGGTAGATGCGCTTACCTGTAGCAGCATCTAACTTGAAGCCGATCTGACTTCGCATGTATCTTGGAATGAAATAACCAACTTTTCGAGCTGTTAATCCATGATTCCTCATCTTTCGCTCATTGGAAAGATAAGCAACAATATCTGCTGCTGAACATCCTGGTCGTGACGAAACGTATGTTTCGATCTCTCTCTTCAAACGCTCCATCCTCGCCTGCTTCTGTACGCCTTTTCCTCGTAATCCTGTCATGTATAATATTACGTCACGGCAGTATATCAATCACATATGGGACGTCCATGGGCCCCCATGATTTTCACGGCAAAGGTTCTTGACACCTCGCTCGACCGGCAACCATGGGCGAAGTAAGAGCAGTCACAGATTCAGAGTTTGAAGCAACCATTGGCGGGAACGATTGGGTTCTCGTCGACTTTTGGGCAGAATGGTGCGGACCATGCAAAGCAATTGCACCGCTTCTCAACGACATTATCGAAGGACGAGATCTCCTTGTAGCAAAGGTTGACACCGACAAGAACAACATGCATGCAGCACGCCTCGGTGTCCGTGGAATCCCTGCGCTATTCCTCTTCAACAAGGGCCAACTCGTTGCCCAGCAAAGCGGTATGATGTCAAAGGACAAGTTGACCACATGGGTTGACAACCACATGACTGCAGACGATTTCTGATTACTTTAATCGGTTTTTCCGCTTCTTTTCAGCGGATCCAACTTCTCGGGACAAGCGTTCTCGTAGTGCTTCATGCAACCACATTCCTTTGTCGAGTTCCATGAGCAATCCGTGCTCAATCAGATTTTGAGGCGGTCCACCTTCCCATGAAAGACTGTCAGCGAGTTTCTTCCACGGAATCGGTTCACTCGCCTGCGAAAGAGTTGCAAGAAGTTCCCGTTCTTTTTCTGGCAGTGGAACAAGAATCTCTTCTTCGAGGAAACGTAACCAATCATCATGCGTCGGTTTCCCATACATCTCAAGCATTTCAATAGCAAGAGGATGGCCTCCAGTTCGCTTATGCACATCCTTTGCATCGATTTCATCCAGTTCTAATTCCTCCAACCAAGATGAGGTTTCATTCAACGAAAGACCTGCGAGTGGAATCTCTTCGACGATGTCTCTCGTGTGAACATCGCGTCGATCATAGACATTGAGTGAAGTTCGTGAAATCAAAAGGAAACGAAGAGGTGTCTTTTGAGAGATTTGCAACAGTGCTCCAAGGAGATCCTTCGATTCAGCTGCAATGTGATGAACGTCATCCAGAACAATGAGCCAGTATGGCGGGGGGCCTCCAGGTGCGATTGAGAAGCGTTCTCGAACAGTATATGCATCGGTCAAATAGGCCAAGAGGCGTCGTCGCCATGTATCAACATCGAGAGGAGCTCCCGGTCGTAATGGTAAGGTTTCAATGAGATTGTATGGGTCATGTTTTTCATCGATACCAAATCGGTGCAGAAGACTAACTGCAAGACCAACTTCTCTGTCCCAAGGTTGACACGGATACCAACAAACAGAGAGATTGGATTGTGCTTCTTCTTTTCCTGAAAGCCACTCAGCAACCAATGTCGATTTACCAATTCCAGCGATTCCAGTAACGACAGCACAGGCTGAACGACCATCAAACCACTCGGATAAACGCTGCAATTCAGCATCTCGCCCTCTTACTTTACGAGTCGATGGAGCCTTTGTGTGATACGTTGCATGAACACCTGCAAGGGGTTGTAATCGACCAGGAGGAGGTACAACGTCCTCATCATCTTGTTTTCGAATCAAACCAAATCGGATATCGCCCCAAGTAAGGACACCTTCGTGTTGAGCATGAAGAAGAACTTGCAGAAGCGACATGTCAGATGCAAGACGCTGCGGCGCTTCTTTAGCAGAAATTTCAAGCAATTCTCCGTCCTTATTTCGCATCAGAATCTTTGTATCACCAAGATCATTTGTCTTTGCTTTGGCTTCTTCTCTACCGCTATCAGTTAGTTGCCATGTCTTCTGTCGACGGTCGTCGTTTTGAATCGAACGAGTATGCTCACTAACCAATCCATCGCGAACTAAATTGCGCATTGTACGGCTCACGTTGGGTGGGTGCTGAGCGCAGGCTTCAGCAATCCCAGGTCGTGTAACGGCTGCGGTGACCATGAAGCGGTCTGCAAGATGGTCGTGTTGAAGCAGATGCAACAATACGCGGTCTAATACCGCGACGTTCACCTTTGGCAACCCTTCGGCCATGCTGGTCTGTAGGGCCATTCACGTTCAAGCGTTCCCCTCTTTTGACCAGAACTGTACGAACATAAACACCACAACGCCTAATAAGAGATATCGCAGGGGTAACTATGGCTTCTGACTCAACGCAAGCGAGCCGGCGTGGATTGACTCTAGTCGCACTAATGGTCCTCGTAGTTTTTCTCCCGTTCGCAACGAATGCTGCGGACAGTGATGGCGATGGTGTCGAAGATTCTCTTGATGACTGCCCATGGTCATCCGGAACCTCAACTGTCGACCGAGATGGTTGCCCAGACAGAGACAATGATGGGACTTCAGATTTCAATGACGGATGGGCGATTGGAAATCCAAATTTCCAAAATGAATTTACAACAACGTCAAGCAGTGATTACTACGCTGTTGATTTCTCACCAGATGGTGAGATGATTGTTACGGGATCAGAAGACGGGTTTCTTCGTATCTGGAATGTTTCAACCCACATCAATCTCCGGTCTGCAAATGCTGGCAGTGATGTCAACGGCGTTGCATGGTCCCCAGATGGTCAATATGTAGCTGCAGCCATCAATGATGACACCATCAATATGTATTATGCAAGCAACTTAACCTCTGTCCACGGGGTAATCAGCGTCGATGTTGGAGGTGGCGACCAGGTGAACTCAATCGACTTTTCACCCGACAGTTCATTGATGGCTGTTGCCATCGGACGATCAGGAAACGGCGGTACGAACGGTGAAATCACCCTTATCAACACCGCTGACGGTACTGAATTTGGTAACTTGAATCCAAACGGTGAAGACCGGTTCTATGACGTCGCCTTCTCGCCTGATGGAAGACATGTTGCCGCTGCTGCGAATGGGGATTTCTTTGTCGTCAATGTAACAACGTCTGCTACTGCATGGAGCATTTCAGATCCTTCTGACGCAGTAAACGCCATCGCTTGGTCTCCTGATGGAAACTACATCATCATGTGTGGTGGATGGGAAGGAAGTTCAGCAAGTGTTGACATGTACCAATTCACTGGTTCTTCATGGACAAGAATTTGGCAAAAAACCACATCCACATCTTGTGCTTCTGTCGATTTCTCGTCTGACAGTACCCAAGTTGCTGTAGGAATGTATTGGTACCAAACCGACGGCAACACTGCCTACGTGTATCAAGTTGATACTGGTAATCAAGTAGATTCCGTTAGCGGACCCCGCCCAGGATCATGTTCCTCCGGTAACAACAACAACTGCGGAACCATTTATGGCGTATCTTGGAGTCCAGACAACACACGAATCGTTACTGCTCATGGCAGAAACGACGAAGGCGTCTACTACTGGTTTGCAGACATAGATGAAGACAATGATGGGTACAACACGACCGATCAAGGCGATGGAATCGTTGATGCATTCCCGTCTGATGGCACTCAATGGGATGATTCAGACGGNGATGGATACGGAGACAATCCTGCCCCTGCGCTTCAGCCTGACGAATGCCCATCCGTATTCGGAAACAGCACTGAAGACCGATATGGTTGCCTTGATGCTGATGGAGATGGATGGTCAGACCTCAACGACTGGGCTCCTGCTAACAAGGAGCAATGGGTTGATGCTGATAACGACGGATACGGAGACAATTACTTGTTCGATCTTGCTACAAACCTACTCCACCTCAACCAGAGAGGAGATGCATTCCCTGATGATGCAACTCAATGGAACGACACGGATGGAGATAGTTACGGAGATAACTACGAAGATGCTTCATGGAATTCTTACAGAGCCCCTGAATGGCCAGGTCTAATCATCGTTGGTGCACAAAACATCGACGTTTTCCCACTCGACAGAACTCAATGGCGAGATACCGATGGAGATTGGGTTGGTGATGAACAGATGAGTGACCGTCCTGACGGTTGTCCAACCATCTATGGCAATTCGACATACGACCGACTTGGTTGTGTTGATACAGACGGCGATGGCTATTCAGATCCCGATGCGAATTGGCCTGCTACGACTGATTGTTACGGTGCTGACGCATTCCCGAACGATGCTACTCAATGGTGCGATGAAGACAACGATGGATTTGGAAGCAATCCGGAAGGAAACAATCCTGACGATTGTCCAAATCAAGCTGGGCCTTCAAATCAAAATGAGTTTGGTTGTCCAGACCGAGACGGAGATGGATGGTCGAATTCAGGAGATCCATTCCCAGACGATGGAACGCAGTGGATTGACACAGATGGTGACAACTATGGAGACAACCAGTCTGGTAACAATCCTGATGCATTCCCGAACGATGCTTCCCAATGGCGTGACCAAGATGGTGACGGCTACGG
>QQSG01000143.1:22761-27861 GCA_003602665.1 Candidatus Poseidoniales archaeon | reverse complement strand
GTAGATGGAGACGGCGTGTCGGAAGGAAACTCTGACGTTTGCCCAGAAACCTATGGAGAATCATCCAGTGCAACCTCTCGAGGATGTCCTGATAGCGACGGAGACGGTTACACAGATCCTGAAGATGCGTTCCCTACTCAACCTCTTCAATGGGAGGATACCGATGGTGATGGCTATGGAGACAACACGCAATTCACAGATGGTGACGAATGCATCGACGTCTTTGGAAAGAGCATGTACAACGGCCGCCAAGGATGTCCAGACACAGATCTCGATGGACACGGAGATCCTGATGGCGACTGGCAACCAAAGCCCGACTGCACAGGTGCTGATGCCTTCCCTGACGACCCTCTCCAATGGTGCGATAAAGACGGTGACGGCGTTGGAGACAACTATATCGTCACCAACAAAACTGTCATCGATGAAGAAAATCCTGGCTTGATGATTGAAATCTGTGAGCACATTGGTGATGCATTCCCGAATGATGCAACTCAATCTAGCGATATTGATTGTGACGGCCGTGGCGATAATGCAACGGGAATTTCTCCTGACGCATTCCCTCTTCGATTCTCACAGCAGGATGATAACGATGGTGATGGCTATGGAAACAACTTCACTCTCGGTGCATACAGACCTGATGAGTGTCGAAACGAGTTTGGAACGTCCACAACAGATCGCTTTGGTTGCCCTGACTCTGATAACGATGGAATGTCGGACCTAAACGACCCATGTGAGTGGGATCCTGAAATTACAACAGGTATTCGAGGACAAGTCGTTTGTGCAATTACAGAAGATCCAAACAAGGTTGAAGAAGACGATATAGCTGATGTCAAAGGCGAGGATTCGAATACGCTTCTCTTTGCAATGGGGGGTGTCGTTGCATTCATGCTCGCATCAATCCTCGTAGCCATGCTTGCTCGCCAAGCAAGCCGAAATCGATTGTTGAAAGAGCGCGCTGTTGAGCGTAAGATTGAATCTCAACTCATGGATGAAGAAGAACGCCGTGAACAATGGGTTTCCTATTACGTCGCAAATGGCGAACTCGACAAGGCACGTGAACTTGGTTGGGTTGACCCTGCATCTGTACCTGCATGGAAGCAACATGAGATCCAACAGCAAGAACAATTGCAAGCATCTATCCCAACAATGCTGGACTTGGATTGAGTTTACGCATCGTTTGTACCGTTGCCCTTTAAGTGAGGGAGACTATGGAAAATCATGGCAGAGGCGCGTACGCGGCTATTGGTAGCATCCATGTTGGTGCTTCTTCTTGCTAGCCTTGTGCCAGTACAAGCGGATGGTGATACGCCTGTACGTCTCGAAACAGAGCTCGTTAACGCACCACTTACACCTTGGTATGGTTCTGGAGATCTTGTCGAACTTTCTTCTGCTCTCGTCAATGATGGTGTTCAAACTTCGATTACAGAGGACCCTTCCTGTGGAACAGTCCTGATTGTTAGCGATCAATCTGGAACAACTGTCATCGATGAACGAACCACATGCCGTGGTCAAAGCAGAGGACTGGATGTCGCTTCAGGGACAACAGCTCTTGATTCCCATACGTGGAATCTCGAAGATGATTCAGGCAATCAGGTTGCACCAGGAACCTACACCGTCACAGTTGAACTTGCAGGCTCGGAACTGAGTTCATCTGTGGATGTTAACGTACAGCAAAATGCTGGACTTCCATCGGAATTAGTCTACTCGACGACACTTGCCCATCTTGGCGACTCAATCGCTGTAGGAGAGCCAATGGTTTTGTCATACAAGGTGTACAATCCAACTGCTCTTCCCATCGAACTATCCGTAACCGAAGAATGTAAACTTCTCATCGCTTTCGAGTCAAATCTCTTTGGCCCGACCTGCACACCTATGGTTGAAACAATAGAACCATTCTCCACGTTTGCTCTTGGCCATTCCTTGTTACATGCTACTCAGGCAGGCGAATCGTCCATCTCAGTAACAACCCCTGATGGCGTGAACATCAACACACACGCATTCACAGTATCACAAGGCGAATCATCTGCTGAACCTCTTGAATCCTCAATCAGCACACTTTCCGACTCCTACATCCAAGGCGATTTACTTCAAGGATCTATGAATCTAAAGAATGTACTCGATGAGAGTGTCTTACTTCAGTTCACAAACACCTGCCGAATGTCCTACTGGGTCGTTGATTCACTCGGGAATGTCGTCTTTGATACCCTCGCTCAAAACAATTGTAACAACGCTGAATATGACATGGTATTAGGCCCATCTGAAATGAGTATGTTTGCTATGCAGGGTTGGGCTTTTACAGATTCACAAGGCTGTGCAATACGAACTGGAGCATATGTCGTGGTTACTGAGGTACCTGAATTTGGATACTTCGCATCGAAACAAATCGATTTCCGACGAACCAATTCTGTGAACTGTGATTCAAGTCCACTCCCAGTTCTTGATATCGAAATCGAAGCAAATGAAGCGGGCGCTGCCGAATTCGAATTACTCCTAAATGGTGATGCTAGCGGTTCTGAAATCCATTGGCTTGAATCCTGTAAGGCCACTCTCCAAATGTGGGATATGAATCTTGAATCAAAAATTATTGATAAGAATATTCTATGCAGTTCTGACGAGAGTATTGACGACTCATTGCAAGTTTCATTGCAGATAACAAATTCAGACACTCTCAGATTCAGCATCGCAGACTTAGACCAATACGAGTTTACGGATGGAGAATATCGAGTGCGCCTTCATCTTGCCATCGATCAGGATATTGCTGCCGAGCAAACGTTCACTTGGCCGTTGGCAGCAGAGGATATCCAAAATGATGAATCCATCGACAACCAAAATACTCCTGTACAACAGACTGTACTGATCACAGGAACATGGAATGATGTCTCGACCTCAGACGGCACCTGTTGGATGATTGAAGATGCTGAAGAAAACGTCCGTATGATGTCAAGTCATTCGATTGCAACCTGGAGTCCTGAGCGAGGCGCTTCAGGAATGTATGAAGCCGTTCAAACCCAAGCAAACACTCCATGCAGTCGTTTTACAGCGGACAGTTATCAGATTCAATCTGTCATCGATGAGCAACCATTTGTTATCGCAGAACCCGTTGCTGAAACTGAGGTTACAGAAGAGGTTGTTCTTGAGAATGAAGAAGNCATTCCAGACTGGGCTCCACAAGCAGTTGCTGCTGTAACGATTGGTGCACTTCTTTCGATGCTTGGATTTGCTGCGTTCAATAACGAAGCACTTCGTGTATCTGTTACCCTTTCTGGCCTCTGGATACTCGGCCTTATGGGCCGCACTTCAGAGACGACTGATGGACGATTCCAACGTGGGCGCCTCATGGGATATCTAACGGCAAATCCTGGCTGTCACTTCCGAGCATTGCTCTCAGCTCTTGATATGAGTAATGGGCAACTTTCTCATCACCTTCGTGTACTTGAGCAAGAAGAAAGCCTTTGGAGACGTAAAGACGGTCGCTTAGTCCGCTATTACCCGTTAACAAACAACCTTCATCCAATGCTTGAAGATGAGGATTTACCAGTTCCAATCCTCGCTCCAGATCCTCTCTCTCTGCAAGGAAAGATTCTACTGGTTCTCGATCAAGATGGTGAACTTGGAGATTTCCCTACACAAGCAGAGCTCGCCAAGCGACTTGATAAATCACAACAATTGATTTCCCATCACCTTCGAACACTCGAGAAGTATGGCCTGATCGAAGGACGTCGAATGGGAATGCGAAACCGATACAAACTCACGAAGGAAGCAATGTTCCTTCTCGAAACAAATGAAGCGTTTTTACGCAACGAGTTGACCTTCTGAAACCCCTTTACTGGGGTGGATTGAAGAAGGAAAGCAGTAACGCAGGTTTGTCGAAGGAGTGTTGATGATGTCGGACGAGCGTAAAACGACCGATGAAGTTGCATGGCAACAAGCATGGGATGATGCGAACGTCTTTATCGCCGAAAACAACACGTCCAAACCGAAATTCTACTGTCTTGAAATGTATCCTTATCCGTCTGGAAAGATGCATATGGGTCACGTTCGAAACTATTCCATTGGGGACGCTGTGGCTCGATATAAGCGAATGAAAGGATTCAACGTTCTCTATCCAATGGGTTTTGATTCATTCGGAATGCCTGCAGAAAACTCAGCTATTGCTGAGGGGGGTCATCCACATGATATTACAGAAAGAAACATGGCTTCGATTACAGAACAAATCAAGCGAATGGGGTTCTCCTACGATTGGAATCGTATGGTGAAGAGCCACGATCCGAAATACTACAAGTGGAATCAACTGTTCTTCACTCGCTTCTTCAAGTCAGGACTTGCCTATCGAGAATATGCACCGGTGAACTGGTGTGATTCTTGTTCAACCGTTCTTGCAAATGAGCAAGTCAAAGCTGGACGATGTTGGCGATGTAACGGGCCTGTCCGCCAAAAGGACATGAGTCAATGGTTCATCGACATTACAAAATATGCTCAAGAACTTCTTGATGGATTGAAAACAATCGATTTCCCTGACAGTGTACGTTCAATGCAAGAAGACTGGCTTGGACGCTCTGAGGGTGTCGAAATTGAATTCGGAATCGAAGATTCTGATGAAACAATCCGTGTCTTTACAACACGTCCAGACACCTTGTTTGGCGTAACCTTCGTCACACTTGCTCCCGAGCATCCACTGGCTGAAGAATTGGTCAAAGGAACCGACTATGAGGCTGACTGGAAAGCAATGTATGATGTCTATGCGAACATGAGTGAATTCGATCGAATCAAGAACCTCAACAAAAAAGAAGGGGTTTCTCTCGGTAAATTTGCAATCCATCCGTTGACAGGTGAACGTATTCCTATCTGGGCTGGTAACTTTGTTCTCGCTTCATACGGAACAGGCGCTGTCATGGCAGTTCCTGGTCATGATGAACGTGATTTTGATTTCGCTCAAACCTACGGCCTTCCGATTCAAAGAGTCCTTGTTGAGAACGAAGGTGGAGATGGTTCAGAAGAACTCGAGAAGGCATTTACTGATGACGGATACATGGTAAACTCAACCTCAGATGGATTTGACGGACGCTACGGTGATGATGCAAGAGATGCTGTTGCAAGTGC
>QQSG01000143.1:17868-22751 GCA_003602665.1 Candidatus Poseidoniales archaeon | reverse complement strand
ATGAACAAAGGTGAGCGAAGAGTCAATTGGAAGATTCGTCCATGGCTTATTTCCCGACAACGCTACTGGGGAACGCCTATTCCGATTATTCATTGCAAGGACTGTGGAGCTGTACCTGTTCCTGAAGACCAACTTCCGGTTGAACTTCCACGAGATGTCATCTTCGATGGTAAAGGAAATCCATTGGAAACATCTGCTTCATTCCTCAACACAACATGTCCTGAATGCAGTAAACCTGCACAGCGTGAAACAGATACGATGGACACGTTTGTCGATTCATCATGGTATTTCTTGCGCTATACCGATGCTACCAATCATGATTCATGGTACAAATCCGACATTGCTGATTATTGGATGAATGTTGATTTCTATTGCGGTGGAATTGAACATGCACAAATGCATTTGATCTATGCTCGGTTTTACACGAAGGCACTTCGAGACCTTGGCTTCCATACAATTGATGAGCCATTCAGTGAATTGCTTTGTCAAGGAATGGTCAACAAAGGTGCTCCATTCTGTGAAACCTGTTCCATTACACTCTCAGTTGATCATTCTGATTCACCGTGCCCACACTGTAACTCTGAATTGACCCAGCGTTCTGCAAAGATGAGTAAATCGCTTGGAAACACAGTTTCACCCGAACAGATGATTGAAGAATTTGGAGCAGATACTGTCCGTTTGTTCATTCTCTTTGCAGCAAACCCAACCGCTGGAATGGATTGGTCCGATACTGCTCTTGAAGCAAATCATCGAGTGATGATGCAGTTGCAGACAATGCCTGAACAACTGCTGGCTTGGGATGGACCTGCAAGTGACATCGATGCGTGGATGATGGCTCGACTTCGCCAACGTGTTCAACAATGGACCGATGCAATGGATCGTTTCGATTTGAGGAGAGCCGTTGAATGCTCTCATTATGACATGGTCAAAGACATCAACTGGTACGTTCGTCGTGGCGGCGGTAATGTCGAAGTCGGTCGAGAAGTTCTCGAAGCATGGACGCACATGATTGCAGTCGCAACACCTCACCTTGCAGAAGACTGGTGGTCCTATTTGGGTGGAGAAGGTCTTCTTGCAGCACATACATTTACTGAAATGGCTCCGTGTTCACTTGAAGATCAAGAACTCCTCGATGGAGAAACATTGATTCGAGATCTGCTGGAACAAGCGCGTAAGGTTCGCAGCGTTGCAGAACGTCATCTCGATGGAGAAGCGACTTCACTTACCATCGTTACAGCAGCTCCATGGCGCTACGAAATGGCTGAAATGGCACTGAAACATCTTGCTGAAGGAAACAATGTCAAAGCATTCATGGGAATTCTTACACAGGCAGATCTTGCTCAAGGAGAGCATCGTGGAGAACGACTTGGATTCTGGAACAAACGTATGCTTCCTCAAGTCTTCAAATGGGATGATGAAAAGAAGCGAGTTCTTCTTTCACATCTTGAAGAAAACAGTATTTATCGAAACAGTACGGACTTCATTGCAAGTGAACTTGGGCTTACTCGTGTTGAAGTTGTTCACGGTGAAAGCGAGGAAGATACAACCGGAAAAGCAGGTGTTGCAATTCCATTGTCACCAGCATTCATCTATGCTTGAGACTATTCTTCGGACGTACCAACGTCATCAAGAGGGTTTGTCACAGGAAGTGGTTGAACAACCGGTTGAGGTACTGCAGGCATTGTCTTCGGTGCAGATTGTGGCTTAACAGGCTTGAATGTCATGAAACCAGCTACGATGGCGAGAAGCAATGCAAGAACGATAAGAATCTGATTTATTCCAAAGGAAGAGGAGTCCTCTCCACTCGAAGCCTCGTTGTTTACAACGACTTTACAGCCATCAGAATCCACTTCGTCACCAGCGATTGTAACTGGACAAAGATCGTTCGCATTGAGAACACCATCTGAATCGGAGTCTGCTTGCAGAGCAGAACAACCGTCGCCATCAACGATGGTACTCAGGGGCGTTCTTGCACACAGGTCCGCCTCATTGAGGACTCCATCAGCGTCATCATCGATATCTTCCACACCATCGACGCATCCGTCAGCATCTGCATCCTGTGAAGGCAATACTGAACCGATCAAACCGCGTGGGCAGATATCGAATACATCCTCAAATCCATCATTATCATCATCTGCATCTTCGCCATCATCGTGGCATCCATCTTGATCCCAATCGAGATCACGATCTGAGGAATTCCATCCTATGACCCCTTTTGGACATTGATCGATGGGTGTTGAACTCATCATATCCAAAACACCATCATTGTCATCATCAAAGTCGTTGAGGCTGTCAAGGCAACCATCTCGGTCCCAATCATTGAACACTTCTGAATTCCAAGAAGAAAGATCTCTTGGGCAGAGGTCATTGGTGTTTTCAATGCCGTCTCCGTCTTCATCAGAGTCACATGGGTCTCCGAAATTATCATTGTCAAGATTCTCTTGACCTTCGTTGACGATGGTTGGACAGTTGTCCATTTGATCGACTAAGCCGTCACCATCGGAATCGAAATCGGAACATCCATCGCCCTCAACATCAGTCTCTGGGGTTGAAATCCATCCAAGTGGACCTTTCTGGCATGAATCAAGGTGGTCAAACACTGTATCGTTATCATCATCAAAATCTTCATCCGAATCTCGGCATCCATCGCTGTCATGATCAGTCCATTGCGTACTCAACCAACCCATTTGACCTCGGGCGCACGCATCGAGTTCATCCGCAATACCATCGTTATCGTCATCTGGATCGCATTCGTTCCCTTGATCGTCAGCATCAAAATTCAGTTGCAATGAATTTGCATCTCTTGGACAATTATCGATTCCGTCGAGAATACCATCGCCGTCTATATCGGTTTCATAATGCCATACGCCGCCATCAAACCAGCCTACAGAGGTGATGTTATGGGAACCAAAAGACCCTGAATCTTCGAATGAAAAGGCAAGCAGTGAACCACCTTCAGAAGATGGATAAATCTCGTAAACATCATCTTGGCCTTCGCTTCCGCCAACTAAGGACCATTCCCAAGCACCAGTTGTATCTCTTTCAGCAAGGAAGATATCTGTTCCATAGTAACTCGTATCTTGATCATAATCAGCAAGCACTTCTGTGCCAAGCGTAAATCCATGTGTCGTAACTCCTGCAAAGATGGATGAGCCAGATGCCGTTCGATATGCTGCATTGAACGAATCATAACCAATACCACCTTCTGTCGTCAAACCATTCCAAGACCCGTATGTATCGAGTGTTGCGATGTATCCATCAACCCATTGTGGGCTTCCCGTGTAATCAGTTCCAAAGGTAGCATTTCCCTCAAAACTCCCATAGACTTGAATCGATTGATCTTCACCAGAAATACAACCATAGGCTCGATCGTCGTTTACACTGCCAGCATGTTGAAGCCATTGCCAATCGTTTGCATCATACTTAGCAACAACGATGTCACTTCCCCCAACAGATTCTATCGAGCCAGATTCTTCAAAGGATATTTCACCTACAAATGACAAAGCGATGAATGTTTCTCCAATCGAATTTTGACAGAAGCCGCCAACTGAATCAATACCAAGGTCAGACATTGCACTGTGGCCAGATTCAAAAATACCATTCTCATCAAACATCATCAAGGCAAGGCTAGGCTCGGAAGAGCCAAGGAGGATTGTGCCATTTATATCGAGTATATCGCGGAAAAGAACGCTCGCGTGAATGGTATCATAGGGGTCAACATACAAGTCTGAAAGGAAGAGATCTTGACTGTTCCCGATCGAAACTGCCCATATCCATCCGACATCCATGTCGTAACGAGCAAGGAAGGCATTGCCTTCATCAAAACTATCTTCTTTGTCCAACGTTGGTAACGCACCAAGCGTCATGTTGCACGCAAGACCTGCACTCCCCAAACAATAGCTTCCTCCAACAATGAGATCACCATCACTAAGCATTGCAATAGAGTCTACTTGATCCACTCCAGAGCTTCCAAAGGATGTGCTGAAGTACCATTCATTGGATTCATTAGAAAATGCGAGAAAACCATCTTTATCGTTACATACGCCTGTATCACATACCTGACTTGAATCATGACCATTTTCTCCGATTAGAATTGCTGAAACAAATGTACCGCCTACAGCAACTGAATTGTTTGCTAAGGGCACGATGTCCGTTATCCAATCTTCACTAAAGCCTCCAACGGACATAACCCAGCCCAATGTTGCATTCCCTTCTTCTGTCGAAGAAACAACTTCCATGTCCTGCAATTCAAGAGGTTCTGGAACGAAAATAGTCGCTAAAACAAGTATCATTAGAACTGAAATCGGTCGATACATAGACCTCTGAGACACTGCCACTTCATCAATATGTTGCGACTTTGGTTCAACAAAAAACAACGATGTGTTCAAGGACGGTCGGCGTTCGTTGCCACCTATGACACAACGTCGTAACAACAACCGACGGGGTGGAAGCAACCGCCAACAAAAGAAGCGACGCTACGGTGGACCACGAAAGGCGAATCTTATCGAACAGTCTTCCAAGGATATTGAAACGTTCAGGACCAAGGCCAACAAGCGCTTTGATTACGAATTTATGGGCGTTCAACCAATTGGATTTCCCGATGAAATGGAAGATCCAAAGTCCTTCAAATTTGAATGGAAATGCAACCCAGTAAACCTTGCTGATGAAGAAAGAATGGCCAATTATGTCGTTCGAAAAGGTGAGTTCGGCTGGGTTGATGATGACCGTGTGGATGAAATCGCAGCGTTCGGAAAGTCTACCTCAATCGCAGTCGAACAAGCACTCTCGCTGAGATCAGCACTCCTCCAACAGAAAACGGTGTATGGGCATCATAGTATGAAGCGAAAAGGTTCACAAATGCTTCGTGATTACAAACAAGGAAC
>QQSG01000143.1:16040-17786 GCA_003602665.1 Candidatus Poseidoniales archaeon | reverse complement strand
AAAACCAAGATCAAGGAGTCGTTCAAAGCACCTTCAAGATTTTCAGAACGAGAACGTTCTGAATTTGAAAGCGCAGAGGAAGCAGACCGTGTTTCAAATGTTGATCAAAGCGAAACACATCTTCGAGCAGATCTCTTCGAAAATATCCTAGCGGATTGGTTTGAAGAACAAGGTGTTCGGTTGCGAAGACAACCAGAATTGGTCAAGGAGCAATCTGTTGATCATGGACGACCAAAGGTCACTCCTGATATCCTCTTCCTCGACCATGTAACCATTAATGGCGAGCCTGTTGCTTGGATTGATGCCAAGCATTTCTACGGTGCTGATGTTGAATTCCAACGTAAGAAGATGAAGAAACAGATGATGCGATACATCGACGAATGGGGGAGTGGAGCGATTGTATTCCGACACAGTTTCTCAGAGAATCTCTTCCTTCCTGGCGTCCTTATGTTGGATGCAAGCCCATTGGATTTGTCTGGACTCGATGCTCAGTCTTGATTCATTCTCGATTGAGCAAGCGATGTTTGTTCCACTCCAAGACCCAGTTGCTGAAGTTCGGATGCAAGCATGATGAGTGTTTCTTCCGAGAGTGGTTGGTTCAGTTTGGTTGGTAAAAGAACACAAGATGTTCCTAGCATACAGAGGCGAATACGAATGCTTGCTTGGAGTTGATGCGCCTGAATAATCGAACGTACGGATTCGAGTAGATCTCGACGCGTGGGTTCTTCAAGCATTTTGGAAGCAGTTGCAAATGTTTGAGATTCTTGCAATAGTTTTGACCATACTGTTTCGTCCCATTTCATCTCTGATAATGTGTTCACAGCCTCATCACCAGCCTTTGTGATTGTCTTTTTCCAATCAGGATGATCGATGTATTCCGATGTATGTCTCGACCCTTCTGGTTTCCATATGAGCAGAACTGGGGTTTGAACCCCAAAGCTTCGAGCATGTCCTGGACTAGGAGGAGAACCTGGTACCGTTCGTAATTCAACACCGCCGACATAAAGACCGAGAACATCTCCTAAACCACCTCGATATCTTCGTTCAATATGATGTGAGATGCGGAAGTATTGTTCAATCGAGCCTTGATTGGTCATTTCAAAACATGCAAGAGCTGTTGCGCATAGGCCTGCTGCTGACATACCAAACCCTTGGCTTATTGGGAGTTCTAATTCAATACTCAATGAATAATGAGCATCTTCTGGTAAAAGACGAGCGTTACGCAATTCATCGATCAGATCGACATACATCTGGTTTTGACCATCAAAGGGCTCTCCATTAGAGGAAATATGAACTTCAGTACGCCCTTTTCCTTTGACCTCAATGACATCGCGTTGCCAACCAGCCATTTCTTGACCCTGTTCTTTAGCATCGGCTTGTCCAATCGATTCAATGGTTGCAACAACGCCTTTTTCCAGACACATCCCTGCGCCTCGGCTTCCTTGATTCCGAGGAAGAATTGCATCATCATGAATGGAGAACAGTAAGGTGACGTGACCACCGACACGAACTGTTGCCATAACGTGTCCACCTGTTCAATAGGCATCAACATGGCGGAATAATCCGCTCTTTGTAGGCTCAAGCGAAGGCTCGACCGAGGTCTTCACTGATGTTCTGGAAACGACTCTTCAATTCTTCAAGTGCAAGATTGAAGATGGTTGCTCCAGGCATTGAACCGTCTGTATCGAAGGAGAAGACGAAACTTCCCTCTACTTGATTGAGGACGATTGCATCATCGAAGTCACC
>QQSG01000143.1:8491-15982 GCA_003602665.1 Candidatus Poseidoniales archaeon | reverse complement strand
GCAACATCAGTGCACTTCTTGCTCTTGAACAACTTAGCATCGATTGGACGACCATCAGAGGTTGAAAGATCGAGGCCGAATAAAACGTCAGCCTTCTTTGGCTTCTTGAGTTCAGCTTCGTAAACAGGCTGGAAGGTTACTGCAGATGCTGAAGCCCACTTTGCGTGATCTCGACCACGTCCAAGTGTTGCAAACGCAATGAATTCAAGGAATTGGCCTTGAGCGAGGTACGTCAAAGGAATTGATTGCATCTCTTCAGAGATGTCAAACAATGGGTCTGAAACGTTGGTCAAGTCTCCTGCACGAACAACTCGGTGAGGTTCGTCACTATCGGAAGATGGGCCTTGAACGTTGAGTGTGTAGAGGACTTGGCATGATGGGCAGCCTTTGTCGTCTTCTGCGAGGTTCAAGCAGGTTTCACATTCATCAGGGAAAGCCATGCCTTCGTCTGGATGAGTTGGAATTGGAATCATTGCCAATCGGTGTGCAATAACTTCGTCAGGAAGTGCNTTGACCGATTCGAAGATTTCTCCACGGTTGTTGTCTTGGTTTACTCCGAGAGTAAACATTACTTTGCTGATAGCCATCTTCGGTACGTCTGCCATAATAGCACGACGTAGTGCGTTTACTTGTGCAGCATCAGTTCCTTCAACGAGGATCTTGATACTGTTCCCTTTTGGCCATCCATCTACGATACTTGCCTTCATTTCAATTCCTCCGAATCAGACACGACGTCCGCGACGTCCGCCCTTTTTCTTTGTTCCATCGTGAGCGATAGGTGTGACATCCTCGATTCGAGTGATGGTCATACCTGCACGAGTAAGAGCACGAATAGCTGCTTGAGCACCTGGACCAGTGTTGTTGGCTTTGTTGCCACCTGGTGCACGGTACTTGATGATGAGTTGAGTGAACTCCTTTTCCTTGAGTGTGTCAGCAAGACGTTCTGCAGCACGAGTAGCAGCAAATTGGCCACCACTGTCTTTGGAAGACTTGACAACTTGTCCACCGGAACATGTTCCAATGGTTTCAGCACCAGTTAGATCTGTTGCTGTCATGAGAATGTTGTTGTAAGAAGAAAAGATGTTGACGATTGCTCTGCGAGACATCAAGCCTCACCTCCGTCTTCAACTTCTGCTTCTGCACTTGGTGCAGCTTCAGCAGCCTCGTTGACTTCATCAGCAAACGGTTTTGTTGCTTCTGGATCAACTTCTTCTTCAGCGTACTCAGCCATTTCACGGCGTCCGTCAATTGCCTTGCGGATTTCGTGTTCTGGATTGTTGAGATCACTGGAAGGGTGGTATTGGATGATTTCTTCTTCGTCACGGTTGACTGGGTAAGAAGGAATCGAAACCTTTTGGTCGCCAATGCAAATGTGACCGTGGGTTACAAGTTGACGTGCTTGCTTGAGAGAGCATGCGAGTCCCTTGTAGTAGACCATTGCTTGAAGACGTCGGTTGAGGATGTTTTCAGCATTAAGAGAGAGAATATCGTCAAGAATAGCATCCTTGCTGATGAGTCCCTTGAGGTGGAGAGAACGAAGAAGATCGTCTTTCTCACGCATTCCGTGACCTTCAGAGGTGTCAAGTGTACCGATCAAGCGCATAGCTTGGCGTCGATGACGACGAAGTTGGGACTTTGCCTTCCAGATTTCACGCATGTTCTTCAAGCCGTGATTTGCTTGAATGAGGTGCTCTTCTTCGATTCGAGCCTTCTTCCAAGGATGTGGAGGAGTATCGAATTTTGGTCTTGAAAACTTTGGTTCACCCATACTAAATCACTCCTCATTCCTTCTTCCTGCTTACACCGAGTGTAAGGCCACCACGACCATTGCTTCGTCCGCGTTGTCCACGGACCTTGTTGCCGCTAGCGTGGCGAACACCACGGTAGCACTTCATGGTACGAAGACGGTTGATGTCTTCTTGGAGTGTAAGTTTGACTTCTTGACCGGTCAAATGCATGTCATTACCGGTTTCGATGTCTGCTGCACGGTTAACCATCCAGTATGGAACTGTGTTAACGAAGTCTTCGATGGCAAGTCGGAGAGTTTCTTGTTGTTCCACGGAAAGGTGTCCTGCCATTCGAGCAGGATCAAAACCAGTTGTGTTGCAGATTTGAATTGCGCTTCTTACTCCAATTCCTTTGACGGATGTAAGGGCTGAGGACAGCGGTTTTAGACCATCCATATCGGTATCTGCCATACGGAGAATGTACGAAAAATCGTCTCCTAGTTCTTCTTCCTTTGATTTTGCCATTGAAGTTCACCTATACGATGCGACATGATGTCAAGCAGTTTTCCGACCAACAACCCCTATATCAAGACCGCGATGCAGGTGTCCGATTTCACTGGTCAGATTTTTCCGTACTCTGAACACAAAAAAGGAGGTGGTTTGAGCTCGTATGTTTGGTCAAAAACGCCTTCCTTCGTCCTTGCCTTCTTTTCAACTGGCGGTCAATATTGCCCTGTAACTTTGGTTGTAAGGATGCATCGAGGCTCATCCGAATGGTCATTGCGGAGATGTCATTTTCCAGTGCCGTCGATACAATTTCATCGATGTTCTCCTCATCGAGAGGTTTGTCGAGAATTTCGACAACTCTACCGGTTGCTTGGACGAATGGATGATGAGGATTTTTCAAGGGCCCATTATGATGAATACGAGGCCTTCGAGGTGATGATTCCGCCCATCGAACATCTGCTGCAGTCGACAATTGTTCTGCTATCCAAGCATCAGCAAGGCCAGATTCAACAAGGGCAGCATCAAGAATAGTAACCCATTCATTGCGTCGAGCAGTGAGTAGAGAATGGTGCTTTGTTGATGATTCAGACTCACATTCCTCGATTATTGAATTAGCAGCTCCAAAGGTTGGAGCGAGGCGAATAAAGCGCTTACTGACACCCTTGGTCGAAACATTACCCAACCACAGTTCGAGTCGATCTACACGACCTCCCCCTCTCGACATCCACGTCCATGTGCGCTCAATTCCGGGCCAGACATCTTCAACCAAGGATTCAACTTCTTGTCGTCGTTCATCGGTTAAACGAGGCGAAAGGTCGAGCACGATGGAAGGGCCGCGAGAGGATTCTGCCAAATACGGTTTCCAGGCTTGGAAAACACTCGGAAGATTTGGTTGCATTTCATCCAATCCATGCGTACGAGAATTACGTGGTCGTGCCGGGTCAAGATGCAAGAACGAAATGCCCCCCATTGCTTCAATATCGACAGATTGAATCACATCTTCGCTTGCTGTTCCATCTCCAGCAAGAACGGATGAACGGCGATGCCAGCCTTGATCAAAGGTCTGAAAGCGCTTTGCGATTGTGTTCAAATTCAAACAACTTGCAATCGCTCGATTACGGTCGAGTTCAATTCCTAATGCTGGCATTTTGAGTTGAGATGCGTATGCAGCCAACTGTATTCCTGAACCACAGGCACAATCGAGGAGAACACCTCTTGGGAGCGAAAACTCTGCAACTGCCTTTGCTCGGACCATTGCCACTTGCCAAGGTGTGGCCAGGGGCTTTCCTTCGCTTGCGTGATAGAAAGCGAGATCGCTCATTGTTGCGTCTGCAACTGGCGGATGAATCGCTTCTTGCTTTGAGGGGGTCAAGACTTCCATGAACGCCACCTAGTTGGTAATGTCTGACCGTGAAAGGATACTCTCGAACGGGATCCCTGCAGCAGCGAATGCTTCGACACCGCCTTCTTCTCTGTCGAGAATACTGATGACTGCAATGACCTTGCATGATGTATTTTCGTGAATTCGTTCAACAGCTTTAATCGAAGAGCCCCCCGTTGTCGTGACGTCTTCAAGAATGACGACATTTCCGCCTTCAGCGATCGAAGCACCTTCAATACCAGGAGGATTGTTGGTCTTTCTCCCACCTCTCCCTTTTGGTGATTTTCGGACCATGAAGCCTTTGCGCTTCTCGCTTTCAGAGCCTGTGATAACAATAGCGGTTAATGGTACTGCGCCCAATTCAAGGCCTCCAACGAACACTGGGTCAAGATCATCAAGACGATGATTAAACAATGTGGAGAGGAGTTTTGCAGATTCTGTATGCATCATCACTGGCTTCATGTCGAAGAACCAACGTGAAGAGCGCCCTGAGGCGAGTGTAAACGCATCATCTGAACCGCCGTCAAGGAAAGCGAGTTCCCTAACCATCTCAACCAATCGCTCCCACTCAGGCATAGATTTCAACGAAGGATGAACGCTCATGGTTCAATCGTGATGCATCTACCGCATGAATGTTCGGCTTGCGTTGAAGCAAAATAGTCCTCCGATTGCATCATAAAGTCTCGACATCGAAGGGTTGTTTGGGGGTCGTAAGTTGGGAGAAGAAACTCGAGCAACGGCGACTCTCGACCCATTGATTGGGGTCGATGTTGCCCGTCTTGAGAAAGAGATGGAGCGATATCAGAGCATCTTGGACGAAGATGCAGACTATGCTTACAGGATAGCCGAAGAGGCTCGACAACAAAATCTCGACCCGAAACCATTCGTTGAAATTCCACGAGCAAGTGATCTCGCAAGCAGAACGGAGAAGTTGCTCATTGAACATCTTGAAGAATATCCTGTTGCCGATGATATTCGGGAAATGCTTGCTGAACATGACCGTGAAACAACATCCATCATGATGGCTCAGCGCGTTGCCAAGGGCTTTCGAGAACAAGGATATGACATGGTCAAATCCATTGACGTTGGACTGCGCGTTGGTCTTGCAATTCTAACAGAAGCCGTTCTTGTAGCGCCTCTTGAAGGAATCAGCGAAGTACGCCTGTTGAACAATTTGGATGGCTCTCCGTTCGTCTCAGTCCACTTCGCAGGACCTATTCGTGCTGCAGGTGGTACTGCACAGGCTCTTGCGGTCCTTATCGCAGACATGATTCGTCGAGAACTCAAGGTCGGACCATACATCCCAAGTGATGGAGAAGTCGAGCGAGTGAAGGAAGAATTCGGTTTGTACAGAGGGAATCTTCAGTATCGACCTTCTCCCAAAGAAATCGAAGAAATCGTACGCGCTTGTCCGGTTATGATCAACGGAGAATCCACAGAATCAATCGAATGTGCCGGGTATGGACGCGTTCGTAACATCGACGAAGCAAGAATTCGCGGTGGAGTATTGCTAGTTATTGGGGAAGGAATGTGCCTCAAGGCTCCAAAAATTCAGAAACATACTGAACGACTCAACGTTCCTGGATGGGATTTTATCTCTAAATTCGCTTCGAAAGGAGAGGATGAGGGTGGCTCCAATGACCCTGATGCATTCAAGAGTCGAAAGGTGCAACCAATTGACAAGTTCATGAAAGACATCATCGCAGGCCGTCCTATCTTTGGAGGACCTCAACAACCAGGTGGTTTCAGGCTTCGATATGGCCGGGGACGGCCTTCCGGACTTGCTGCAGCTTCTCTGAATCCTGCTTCGATGCTCGTGCTTGATGACTTCATTACCGTTGGAACACAAATGAAAATTGAACGCCCGGGGAAGGCCTGTGCAGTGACGCCTAGTCATGATTCTGAAGGACCGTATGTTGTCCTCTCTTCAGGTCAATTCTTACGAGTGGATGAGGCGAGCATTATGCAAACAATTCGCCCAGACATCCGATCAATATGGGACAACGGAGAGATTGTCATTGGGTATGGAGAATTCATGGAGAACAACAAGAATCTGGTTCCAGCGGGATACACCTCTGACTGGTGGGCGAGTGATCTTATCGATGCTCTACGGACTCCAGAAGATGTTGAGGCCTTTGTCAAACTGTGCGATTGTGGCGACGATGCTCCCGAAGGTGTTCCCGGATTAGCAACCTATGAGAGTGGTTTTGAACAGTTCCACATTCGACGCAGATGGCACCGATTCTTATCTCGGATGACTGTGGATTGGAATCAAGCATCAGCAATTGCTGAACGATGGAGAACATCGTTACCTCCCCCTCACAACCCTTGGTTCCTCGACCTCCCACTCGAATGGGTTCCAAACGTGATTAAAGCATTGCAAAAAGGAAAGGTAGAAGATGCTGGTAAAATGCCTGAATCATCCCATAAACATCCATTTAGTGCCTCAAAATGGTTACGTTTCTCAGGAGCTGCTTCTGGATGGAATCCTTCCGAAATGGATAAGTTGCAACCTGAATCCATTCCTCCCGTCTCTGAACTCCAAACCATTGGATATGATCTACTTCCCGAGGAGCCAATCTTCCAAGAGACGCTTCCTGAAGCTTGGACCTTCATGCAACATGGTCTTCTCAAAGGAGCGCTACTCCTACTTGGAATACCTCATCACCATGAAGGAGATGATGTTGTGGCTACAGGAGGCTGGCAGGCTCTACTCAATGGGTTTGGTTTTACCACGCGCAAGTCGGAACTCCACCAACTCATCGATCTTGGAATCGGTGTCGAACAACGAATTCTGGAACTACGAGATTGCAATACCGTACTTCGGGCTGAGAGGGCTCGACTGTTTGCTCTTGAGAAAGAACGTTCAACCATTAGAATCGCTGCTGAAACCGAAGCCCGTCAACGTGGTTTAGGAATTGCTGAAACCGACCAAGTTGGAAAGGAAGCTGCTGAATCGGTCCCTGATGAAGGACCTGAAAATGCCTCGCGTTACAAGGCATCTCAACGAATGCATGATGACCATGAAGTCGATGGAATTCTTCCACTTATTCGTGAATCATCGACCTTGCGTTGGGAACATGCAGCTCCACAACGCGTCGGTTGCCGAATGGGCCGTCCTGAGAAATCGGCTCCGCGTGAAATGTCTCCTCGCTCACACACACTGTTCCCTATTGCATTAGAAGGTGGTAATCAGCGACTCATTGCAAATGCTGCTGGCAAGGGATCAATTCGAGTTCAGATGGGCAAACGATTGTGCTCGAAATGCGGAAAAGATTCTCCATTCATCGTATGCCACCATCGTGTTGTTGACAAGGATGGATTGCCTAAGATTGGAGAAACATGTGGAGGGCGAACCGATATGCGTGAATCAACCAGCAAAAGTCGACGTCGCGGAGAGGTGCAGAGTGTTCCAATCGAAGCCATTCTGGAAGATGCACAGCTGCGTATTGGTATGAGTCGATTGCCTCAACAGGTCAAGTGTGTTAAGGAACTCAAGAGTAAAAATCAGACGCCTGAAGCCATCGAAAAGGGTCTTATTCGTGCCAAATATAACCTCCCTGTTTTCCGTGATGGAACCATTCGTTTCGACATGAGCGATGTCCCTGTAACTCACTTCACACCCAAGGAGATCTACGTCGACTGGAAGCGGCTTCATGCTCTTGGATACACACATGATTGGGAAGGAAATCCTCTCGAACGAGATGACCAAATGTTAGAATTGTTTCCGCAAGATTTCATCGTTGCTAAAAATGCAGCAGATTATTTCATTCGCACTGCTCAGTTTGTCGATGAAGTCCTAGTGAAATACTACAAGATGGAACCGTACTACAACGCAACGACAGCAGACGATCTCGTTGGCCAACTTATCTGTGC
>QQSG01000143.1:5949-8397 GCA_003602665.1 Candidatus Poseidoniales archaeon | reverse complement strand
AAGCGTCGTAATTGCGATGGTGATGAAGATGCAATCATGCTGCTTATGGATGGTTTGTTGAACTTCAGCCGTGAAATTCTACCAGCAAATCGTGGTGGTCAAATGGATGCTCCACTCGTTTTAACAACGCGCCTCAATCCAACTGAAATCGATAAAGAAGCCCTGAACGTTGATGCTGCTTGGTTCTATGAGCGTCAATTCTACGAAGCAACGTTGACGCAACCGCATCCAAAGGATATCGCTGACAGCATGGACTTTGTTGAGCGGCGACTTGGAACTATCGCTGCGGTTCGCGGCTATGGATATACGCACGATTGCGAACGAATGGATGAAGGTCCAGAACTCTCAGCTTACAAGACACTTGCGACCATGATTGACAAGATGAATGGGCAACTGAACCTCTGTCAGCGATTGCGAGCAATCAATGCCAGAACCGTTGCATCATCTGTTATTCGTTCTCACTTCCTTCCAGATTTGCGTGGTAATCTCAATGCTTACGGAAGGCAGAAGATTCGATGCTTGAAGTGTGGAAATTCATATCGACGAATGCCATTGGCGGGCCATTGTATTCAACCTGAGAAGGTGGGTGGGCGCGGTCTATCAGCCCATGGTGTGGCTCGGAGTGAAGGCGGTCAGTGTAACGGAAAACTCGCTCTGACTGTTTCAGAGGGCGCTGTTCGAAAGTACATCGAAGTGACAAAGCACGTTATGGATACATACGGTGTGGACACGTACACTCGTCAAAACATGGAGTGGTTGGCAGGAAGCGTTGAATCGTTATTCAATAACGATCGAGCACGACAAATGTCACTTTCAGATTTCTTATGATTCCTACGAGATTGGATCTCTCCACGGTGAATCATTTGCTTCATCTGCTTCAGGCATACCAACACGGGTTTTTCGGAATTCACGTGGTTTGTCTTCCTTGACGACTGTTTTTTCATTATATTTGGAGACAAACTTTCGAACGCCCACTTCACCGAATGCAACGGCTACAAGTAAGATTGAGAGTATGAGATGGCCCCATATTGCAATGGGTGCAAAGGGTGCAACATCCAGAGTTTGAGTTGCAAGAATGTTCTCTCCAATCGTTGTTTCAAGCCTATAATCACCCGGAGGCAAGTCTGCCTCTAAGGAAACAAACTCATTGGTCTGGCCACTCCAAGAAAGAACAACCTTTCCATCTTCATCGACAAGTTGCCATGAAACCTCTTCAATCTTCGAAGCATTATCGACATGGACAAAATTCGATTGAATCTCAATTGGAAGATCCGCTTCACTTCCAAAAACCGGTTGTAGCAAGACTTCACGATTCGCCTGGAATTCATGGTCGACGTCGTTGAGTTCTTGAGAAGCGACATTGTTTGACACGTTCGCCCAGATGAGATTAATGATAAGAAACGCAAAAAACCACAATCCATAATTGATAATTTTACGTGCCTCCATAATATCAACACATCAATCATAGTTTATGAGTTGGTGTTCAACTCCCAAACGAATCATGGCTTCATTCATCCACTGTAATTTATCCAACTTAGCAACAGGATCTGTTGTACCAGACCACATCCCAACCCTTTGCGTTGAAAATCCGAGACATTGAATTTGACTCAAATCGAGACCCATTGATTGGAGGAAGCACAAAGCTCGATCACCATCAGTAAATCCTCCCGGATTATACAATCCAGTAAACGACGTTTTTGTTTGATGCGTTAATGTAAGAGACGGAACGGATTTGTTTTTGGACCATTCAGTGCATAACGTTGTCCANGTTTGTAGATTGTCGCCATGAGCATGCAAGACAATATGAACTGAAGATTCGATGGCGCGTTGAAGATGTTCGGCTCCATCTCCATCGCTTACAACACAGAGTACTTTCGAAAGATCATCAACAGCGCCGACAGCCCCGTCTGCAGCGATAAAACGTGCCCCTGGGGCGTAATCTGAAGTTCGAATCATCTCCGAACCTGCTCCAATCACGTAGAGTTGTTTTGCTGCATGAAGGGTTTTTTGAAGTTTAATCGTTGCCTGCTGACGTTGATCAAAACTCCATTCATCGCGACCAAATGGTTGGGGGTTTGAAAACATCGATTCCATTCGTTTCGCTGACTCTACATCATTTTGTATCGAATAGCCAAATGCTTCACGAACTTCATCTTGTAACGCAAGAAGAGGCTCGAGCGCATCGATGAACACAGACTGCCCTACAGGAAGATGTTGAAGAAAGGTTTGGGTTGTCAAGTTCATATGGTATCGGGTTCATTCGACTGATGTGCCCCGACCAACGAGCCAACCAATCGTCACTGATGAGGTGACGCTTGCGCGCTATCCGTTCTTGCCTCAAGCAAGCGGTTGGATTCAAAATATGGCCGCTAAGCACAACATTTCTTTGGACGATTTAATCGATGGTCCGCTCATGGAATCTGCCCGGAAACGGGCTCGAATTCGATT
>QQSG01000143.1:4889-5939 GCA_003602665.1 Candidatus Poseidoniales archaeon | reverse complement strand
GTTCAATCAAAGGAAGGAGTTGAGTTGAGTGGTGGAGATATCCATACAGAAGAAGGAAGGTTGATCGAAGCCTTCTCGTTCTATTACGCTCGACTTGTCATTTGTGCTTCCGAAGATGAACGGCTTCTCGCTCGATGGGCTCAAGCAGAAGCAGCAAGAGCAGAACATCTTCTCATCAGAGATGCTGCGAATCTTGAACCGATTGCTCGTACATACATCTCAGTCCTCGATAAAGTTGAGAGTGGAAATGCATTTCGGCGAAACATTGCTTCTTCGGATATTCAGGCCTTAAGGCAAACCAAAGACGGATTGGAGTGGAGTCTCGGTCTTTCTGATTTTATTGAGGTATGCCCTCGCATTACTGGTAACCGTTGGAGGCTTCCAAACTGTGATGTTGAGAATGGTATCGTTCGACTTCACAATGAAAATAAGTACAGCTCAACTGCTAAACTCGCTCGATTACTACGTGAACACATCAAGTCTGATGTTGAACGTGAAGGCGTTCAAAAGATGGCAGAAGTGACGACTGATTTAGCAATACGATTAGCAGAACCTGTTGGAATGGTTCGAAATCTATTGAATCAGAAAACAAGTGAAGCAATCGCCTTGGTAGGTGCAGAAGAAGAAGACTGGCCACCATGTATGAGAAAAGCAGTTGCAGACCTTTCTGCTGGTGTGAATCTCAATCACTTTGGGCGACTGTTCCTTGCTTCCATGGCAGCAACATTGGCGTTACCAAAGGAAGCATGTGTCGATTTCTTTAGAGGTGCACCCGATTTTAGCGAAGGAACGACATCCTATCAGGTCGATCACGTCTATCAGCACGAATACACACCGTCCAGTTGTTCTAAGTTGAAAGTCAATCACAACTGTCCCGTTTTACCTGGCGATAACAGGTTATGTGACCAGCCATGGCTCGACCATCCGCTGAAATACATTCGCGCTACTCAGCGACGAAAGCGACGTGAGCAACAAGCCCAAGCACCTCAAGAACAACCTCCAACAGATTCAGAGCAAGCAAGAGTTTGAAGTGGAGGAACGCATACGATT
>QQSG01000143.1:3750-4797 GCA_003602665.1 Candidatus Poseidoniales archaeon | reverse complement strand
GGTCGCCGACAAGTCCTCACTGCTGCTCTCAAACTCGGTATTGCTGACCCAGAAGAAAGCGATACAAACGCTATTCTTGGCGCACTATCTCAGCACGACGCTCTCCTTGAAACAGGTGGAGAGGATGATGAAGTCGAGGTTGCAATTCTCACCGGTGATGAAAAAGTCGGTGTACGTTCTGATCGTGCAATAGCGGCTCAGTTAGAGGAAGTCGTCTCAGCATTCCAACCTGATGAAGCGATACTCATCACTGATGGAGCAGAAGATGAATCTGTCCTCCCTATCATCCAATCACAAGTTCGTATCGACCATGTCGAAAAGATCATTGTCAAGCAATCTAAGGGCATTGAAGGCACCTACTACTACATCGTCAAGGCACTTGAAGATCCAAAATGGAGAGCCAAGTTCATGATTCCATTTGGATTGGTTCTCGCAATATTTGGTCTCGGGATTATGCTTCCAAACGAAATCGGCGGCATTGTCATTGGTAGTCTTCCACTCCTGCTCGGTTTGTTCATCTTCGCAAAAGGTGCTGGTATCGAAACAACTGTCAATCGAGTTGTTCAAGAAATGCGAGATAACGCAGACGCCGCTATGTTTTCTTCTCTGTTATGGACTGCGACTGTGTTCAGTGCTATCTTTGCAGGTGCTGAAGGATGGCAGACCTTTGATGATCTTGTGGATACAGAGACAACATCAATTCTTTGGATGCAAGTTGCAAACTCATCCCTCGCTTGGATTGTTATTGCCTTCCTCACTTCAACAGCTGGTTTCATGCTTCTGCGATTGAAGCGTGGAAGTTTCTCAGGCCAGTTGCTCGTTTTGAGCATCTTTGGCATGGTCGTATACTCGTTCGTCAACACTGCTCTCCAAATTGCGATCGACATCTTGAGTGGAAATGATTACGAATTTAATGTTACGAACATTGCTAACACCCTCTCAGTACCTCTTGCATGGATTGTTGCTCTATGGCTTACAATGACCATTGTCAAGGGATTGAAAGCCAAGCAGGCTCAATCTGAGCGCTATTGGGGCATTTGATCAAAG
>QQSG01000143.1:0-3638 GCA_003602665.1 Candidatus Poseidoniales archaeon | reverse complement strand
CCTGCTTTGAGGAGAGGTGTTTCGAGACGTACTGTCAATGGAGGAAGGTTGACGAGTTGTTTTGCCTCAATACCATGCATCCATGCAATTGAACGATTAACAGTCTTTCTTGAGATGAGTTTCAAGACATCAATGGCATGAATACGGCCCATAGGAACGCCATCTCGATTAACGATGAAGAGATGATCCAACTCCTTCATCGTCATTGCTTCAAGGACATCTGCCATTGAAGCAGTGGAACGTACTGCTCGAGGTTTTTGCATAACCTCTTCACACGTAAGTCTACGAACATCGAGTCTGTTTTTACCAGACTGCTTCCGTACGCTGTTGCTTGATTTTCGTCGATTCAGGCTTGCCATATCCTACCCTTCTTGTCCTGCGCCCCACTGGTAACCCATATCAAGGCTTGTACGGCTATCCCTTCCGGATTACAGTATATGAACTCCATAATCAGGTTCCGAGAACAAAACGACTCAAACCTCAATACACAAGAGTTCGACGGCGTTGTATGAGTTCAATCCCAGTCGACGTACTTACTCGGCTTTCTGGTCTTCAAGGTTATGAGCGTCAACTCGAAGTTGTCTCTGTTGCAAAGCAATATGGAATGGCTCCTGAAGAAGTTGAAGCAATTGCGAACCGATTCGCAAAAGGAGCTCCTCAGCCTTCAATGGCTGGATTCCAGCCAGTCGCGAATAAAGAAGTCCCACAGATTCCTTCGCAAGCACAACAAATTCCTGTCGATCAGATGAGATTCCAATACGATCCAACGGATGGGGTAAAAGAGCGCCGTGCTAAGATTGACCAAGCAATCCTTTGTCCTGCATGCGGTGTTGCCCTAGGCATACCTAGTCAACGACCGATCAAGGTCACGTGTCCACAATGCCTCCATAAGGCTCTGTTTCAATAAAGGAAGTGAATCTCAATGAGTCTTCCCACAACACCTCGTCTATGGCCATATGAGCCCCTCAATTCGCCACTTCCGCTACCACAGCAGCCTGTTATTTTCTCAGAGGATGAATTGTTTTGGATTGAGGCTGAAGCAATAGAAGCCAAAGAAATGTCAGTTGATGAATTAACCAATACTGTCTCTGATTGGAAATCTGCTTCAGGAGAGTCAATCGATTCGATCCTATCTTCTCTTGGAGTTCCACTTATGCAAGAACGACGACTTATTCTTCTTGTTGGAGAATTAGCAAATCCGTCTCGCTTGTACGATATTGGTGCAGGCCCAATGCCGATTATCAACGTTCGAATCGATGATGTTTGTCGCACTTGGAACGATACAATGGATGCTCGAATGGTTCAACCTGGTGTCCACCATATCACCTTGGCTCGAACACAGGGATGGTGGGAATCAACACACCTTGGCTTTGCAACCTTGCCTCAAATTCGACAACTGATCGAGTATCTTGGCGATGGATCAAGAATCAAATGGAAACCAGCTAAACTCGCAGAAGGTTCGCTCCATGTCCTTCATGATACAACGATGGAGGCTCCGACTATCGATGACATTCAATGGGATGGAACAGTGGAACTCGTCGAGCGTGAACGCCCTGCATTTGACGGACCTCAACTCCCTTTTGAAGAAGTCTTTACGCCAATTCATACACTCGCAGGTTGCTACAATCACCGGGGAAGATTTGCTCGATGCATCCATTATTTGCAACGCTCCTTCCATGACAACATCTACCGCCGAGGATCAGCTCGGGTTTGGAGTGATGTCATTTCTGTAATTAAGAAATAGATTCGATGAGAACAATGCTCATGAGGCACCGTGCATTGGCAAGGACAAGAGGGATTCGATGATCATCGCACCAAGTGTTCTAACAGCAGACCTTGCAGCACTAGGAAATGCTTGCCAAGAAGCCGTTTCTGCTGGACTTGATTGGCTTCACCTCGATGTTATGGATGGAAACTTTGTCCCGAATCTTACCTTTGGCCCACCGGTCATCAAGCAACTACGAAAGCACTTAGGAGACGGCCCAGTATTCGATGCTCATTTGATGATTGAGAATGCTGAAACCATGTACCAAGATTACATCGATGCTGGTTGTAATCATCTCACAGTCCATGTTGAAGCCGTCACACATCTTCACCGGCTCCTTCACGCAATTCGTGAAGCGGGTGCAGGAGCTGGCGTCGTTCTGAATCCAGCAACTCCGGTAGATATCGCTTTGGAAGTCTTACCGGATGTTGATCTTGTACTGATTATGAGTGTAAATCCTGGCTTTGGAGGTCAATCGTTTATCCCAACCGTTGAAGCCAAAATCCGTAAACTTCGCAAAGCCATCGATGAACAAGTTGCTGCT
Source organism: Candidatus Poseidoniales archaeon (assembly GCA_003602665.1). Lineage (GTDB taxonomy): Archaea > Thermoplasmatota > Poseidoniia > Poseidoniales > Poseidoniaceae > MGIIa-L2. The sequence goes on along the minus strand of QQSG01000143.1, from coordinate 1,329 downwards.
GGTGGACGCAATGTCCAGTTGCAAATTGACGGTGGCGTCAAGACACACAACATCGCTATGCTGCGAGAATGGGGCGTCACCAACGCAGTTGTCGGTTCAGGACTCTTCAATGATAGAGGAAGTGTTGCTGACAACCTTACAACGCTTCATGAAGCCCTCAATGTCTGAGTGATTTGATGCGAATCCTGTTGGTGACATTGCTTCACCCGCTTCCAACAAATGCTGCAAGAGGTACATTCGTAGCAGACCACGCACAACTTCTACGCGACTTGGGGCATGATGTGCGTATTGTCAACCCTTTACCACGCATGTTGCAGTACATGGAACAACGCCGCTCTACACTCACAGGCGTTGCAAAATCTCCTAAGAAATTCGAACATAATGAATTTGAAATCCTCTCTCCAAGGTTCATTGCGCTCTCCGATCACCCATATCCTTCTCTCACCTCAAGAAGCATACGTAATCGAAAGAAAGTCATCGAATCTTGGCTTGGAACTTGGCGCCCTGAACATATCATCTGCCATACCCTTTGGCCGGTTGGAGAACTCGCAAAGACACTCGCAAAACGATGGAATGTACCTTGGACTGGAGTTGTTCATGGCCATGACGTTGATGTTGGCCTTGAGCATCCAACAATTGGAAAAAGAATCCGTTCGATGATGGAATCTGCCGATTCGATGGTCTTTGTCAGTCAAGGATTGAAGCAATCTGCTGAACAACAGAATGTATCGCCAAAGGCGTCCTTTGTCATCCCATGCCACTCAGAAATGGATGCAGAATGGGCTCGACCAATGAAACCGTGGAAAGGTCGATGGAGACGAGAATCAATCGATATTTTGTTCCCTTCCGATCCTCGACGCCCCGAAAAGAACAATTTACTCGCCCTACAAACGGGTGAACTTCTTGAACATCGTGGATGGATTGTTGGGATGACAACACTCAAACAGCAGCCACGTAGTATCGTTTGGGATCGAATGATCGTCGCAGATATTACCTTGATTACCTCTCATAGAGAATCCGGTCCTCTCGTTGCTAGGGAATCTATTCTTTGCGGTACACCTGTCGTTTCAACGAACGTTGGGGATGTTGGAACCTATCTTCCTGATTCGCTGGTCATCGATGAAGCGACACCTGAGCAACTTGCTGATGCCTGTGAAGTAGCACTCGAAACAAATTGGACTGAGAATCCAATCACTCTGCCTCGGAAATTTTCTCAGGAAGTTGTGGGCCAACAGTGGTCTTCATTGCTTCAAGGGCTTGAGGAAGAAGAATGAACAATGGAAGCCCTGAAAGCGCCCACCAGGATCGTTCAGAGAGCGCAAAACACGT
>QQSG01000142.1 GCA_003602665.1 Candidatus Poseidoniales archaeon | reverse complement strand
TCGGAAATCAATGATGCCGTTCCATTTGAAGGATAGTAAATCCAAGGTTCGAGACCGTTTGTTGGATCGTTGCCAAGAAACATCAGTACATCACCAACTGCTCGCATGCTCATAGCAGTACCAGAATAAACGCTTGAAATGGTTTCATTGACATCCATTGACCAAATTCCACCCGAACCTCCGCTCGTTGCTGTGAAGTACATTGTTGAATTGATGGAGGCAAAATCCGATGGCATGCTATGTCCAGCACCCACATTGATGTCATCGACTTGAGCAACATCAAACGTCGTACAAATCAGCGAAGTGGTAATGATTTCACCCGATTCCAGAATTCCATTCTGGGCGATGCCGCCTCCAGAACCATCGTCCAATCCTTGCTTCAACAATTGGCCCGAACCATTGCATGCAAGGTACGTCGGAGCAGGTTCCAAACTTGCGACCATCATGGTTGTCGTTGAACTCCCATCTGCACCATCTGCTCCATCTGCTCCATCCTGACCGGTTTCACCATTGCATACGGCGACAAATGAATCAACTTCATCTGGAGAAAGAATATTGTCCCTGTTGTCATCAACGCCCGTTTCCACGATCGTTCCACCATTTTGGCACCCCTCGATGATTGATTCGGAGCGAGTGGCAATGAGGGATGTGAGGCCATTATCACCATCGGTACCGTCCGCACCATTGGCACCATTTTGACCATCAGCACCGTTTTGTCCATCAGTTCCATCATTACCGTCGATGCCATTGGTTCCGTTCTCCCCGTTCACACCATCGTTCCCGTTGGTGCCGTTGAGGCCTGCCTGTCCGTTAAGGTCAATTTCTTGCCATGCATTGTTTTGACACACTTGGAACATTGCCTCAGAAGCAATAAAGAATATCTGGTTGTTGAGATTTTCATCGCACGTCTGAAGTTCAGCCGAAGTGACAACGAGATGGAAACTTGACCCGTCGGTCCCATTCGAACCATTCACACCATCGTTCCCAGATGACCCTTCAATACCTTCTGCATTTGATATGGAGTAGAGTGAAAATGGGACGAGGACAAGCATGGATGCGAGCAGAACCCCAATGATTACGTTGCTTGACAAGAAAGGTGTTCCCATCGGTTTTGAAAGATCTACTGAATTGTTTACAGGGGATGTCATGGTTTCAATCTCTTCGGATTGGATTGCCTCTGAAATGGGTGTAGAAGCTTCTTCACTTCGATGGATTGCAATCTGTTCATCAGTCCATCCCTGAGCTCGGAGTTGTTCATCAGTCCACATATCTAGTACTCCACGACGAGTACATATACTGTTATTGGTACAATGTTTTGACAATAAATTACTTCCGTCGATGGGTAACAACGATTGCTCCAAGTATTGAAACAATTGAAACGAGAATTCCAAAGCCGGGGACACTTTCATCCGCACTGTCTTTTATTCCGTCATCGGTGTTTCCTGTTTCGTTTGTTGCTGCGACTTCTTCTGAATAAATTCCATCTGTACAAGTCCCTGTTCCAACAACGAAATCGAATTTCGTATCGGAAAGAATTGTAGCATTCTTCACATCGGAACTGAGGTCTTGACTCTCATAAAGTGAGGCGCTGACTGAGTAACATCCTCTCGGTAAAGAAAAAGTTTGATCGTATTGTTGTCCATCAACTTCGATAGTATTCCACCACCAGATTCCTTTCCAATCGTCAAAACCAAATTCTTTGATAATGATGATCGCTGTGTAACTTGAACCAATCTCAAGGTCATTGACCTCAGTTTGGAAACGATAATCCCATGTTGAGTTTTTGTCTGCGGGGGTGTTCATCAAATTGACATAATTAACAGAAAGAGTTCCGTTGGGAATCAAAGGTTCTGAGAGATCTTCCCAAAGCCAAACCATGTTACTTTCGTGCTTATCTGTGTCTTCCCCAACAAGAACTCGACCATCATCCAAAACAAGGATGTTGTCAGGACCAGCCAGGTTGTTAATATCGCATTCATATTGAGCAGATGAAGTGTATGGACCCCCTGAAATTACTGGGTCAATTCGGTTTACATTCCATTGTTCACCCATTGTCATGCGGTAAACAATGCCGCAAGAATTCAGAGTGAGGTCAATATCACCAACTCCATCAGTCATTGCGGATTCTATTCTTGACATTGCCAAGTAGAGGTATTCAGGTACGTTTTCATTGAATGCAACTCCTTCCATCTTATTCCATTCATCTGTGGCTTCAATTGCAGCAGCAGCTTTGCGAGATTCAAGGAAAGCAACTCTGTCATCCAGCGCATACCCAACGATTCCATCACCATTGAGATCTTTATTCAAGCGTCCTTCAGCCCAATCATTAATTTCTTCATCCGAGATGTAAGAATTCTGTCCTGATTTGAAATCATCCGTAGTTATTCCATCATACTCTTCAATCCACGAACGAATTTCAGAATTTGATGATGAGGCCATTTCAATCCATTCGACATCAAATCCAGTTATGGCTGAGTCTCTTGTATCGTCTTGAGCCACCTTTGAAGCATAGAGCGTTCCTGAACTGAGGTCACCTGCAGTATCTGCAACGAATTTGAATAAGACCGTATCATATCCATCATCGGTAAGATAGACTGTTCTTTCATCTGGCATCACCATTGCATTTTCATGCGAATAACGACCCATCGTGAGATGTCGAGTAAGGTCTGGTTCGCTCGTGGAGGAATTCCCGATTTCTATGATGTATCCATAATCGTAAGGATTAGGATAGTAACCAAGATAGTTCTCTAACTTCGTTTGATCCGAATGGTATCTGAAACTGTCATCATTCCAGTATTGAGTATTGTCGAAATACAGTTCTTCAGAGAATAGTGGTGACCCCCAAGGACTCATGCTTCCGAAACAGAGTACCCAAGCCCCGTCAATACTGCTTAGATTGAGCATCTTACCACCCAAAACAGTCCATTCTGAAGTTGAAGTATCCAATTCAATTTCCATTTGACTGAGACCGGCAGGTCGATCTTCCCATGCTGTGTAGAGGTAACCGTGAGTTCCATCTGCATTAATTGGAACGAATGCATTGAAATCTGGCTTTTTACTGATCAGAATTTGGCCCCCATCGTCTACAGAGTAAATCCCTCCAGCAACACCTCCTTGCGAGAGTGCATCACCAGTTTGTAGAATGACCTGATAGTCTCCATAAGAAGTTCGAATTCCGTGCCAGATGTCTTCTGCTTTACTCGATGAGTCAAGTTCAGGAACGACCTCTGGAAGATTATTCCAGTCAATTCCGTTAATGACTCCGATTGTTGCTTTGTAATTGTCCTCATCTGGGTGCATGGCATTCACAAAGAAATGACCATTTGCATCAACATACATTCCAGTAACTTCTGCCTCAGGAGGCATCATCATGATACGCGTCATCGATTGTTGTACCTCTTCTCCATTCTCTTCAGCTACCACAAAAGGAGAAATGTTGAGCGCAAGCAAGAACCCGACGCAAAGAAGAATCAAAGCAGGCTTGGTTCGCATAATTCGCTCACTGAAGAGTGGGCAAAAAACATTCCTCAAGAATCAATCCTAAGCCACGACAGGTATCATTGTAAAAAATTGAACAAGAATCAAAGAAATTGAACATCCCGATCAACAATCCAGTCATACATGGATTGAATCGTTGGTGCGAGGAATTGTGCATCTTCGGTTAATTCGTAGGTTACACTTACGGGCATAGTCGTATGTATTGTCCGGGTTACGAGTCCGTTGTCCTCGAGTTCTTTCAATCGACGTGTGACAGTTGTGGAGGAGGAATCCACTTTTTTCTTGATATCAGAAAATCGCATTGAAGAAGATTTAGAATTGAGGAGATATAAGATATGGAGCAATTTTGATTTTGTTAGCAATGCCAATAATTTATCGACACGGGCAAAGACGGGGTCGCATGTTTCTTCCATAGTATCAACTCTGGTTAAACTAGCGCCATTTCCTATATTATCTCATAGGCCAAAAGCCAAAAGATATTTTTTCCAAAAACACTTCTATAAAAGTAAACATTGTATTATACTGATATGAACCGCACCATTGGGACAGCAACTGTCATTCTCATCGTCACTCTTTTTGTTTCTGCGGGAACCCTACTTTCGCTTGACGTCGTCTCTTTTGGAAACGAATCAAGTGCCCTCACAATCGAAGTTGACCAAAACGAAGGGACAAATGTCTACACAATGGTTGAAATTGACGAAGGTGATAACGACGAAGAAGAGTCAGTAGTCTATGTCTACCATGTATTTTCCTTCACAGCAATGGGTGGTGGAGATACAATCAGCTGGGACTTTGGTGATGGTACAACTGGCGTAGGTTCCGAAATAGATCATCAGTTCGAAGAGCCTGGAGTTTACACCATAACATCAACTTCTATCACATCAGAGGATGTCTACACATCAAGCATTGAAGTACTCGTCCACCTCGAAGCCTCCGCAGAAGTTGACAACATGGAGTGTGCTTGTGCTCCTACTGGTAAAGACACAACCGTCGACCTTCTTGCCCTACCTGGGACGATGTCCATCGAAGGATATCTCACTGTAGAACACGACGGAAGCAGTGAATCCTGCTCCCAGAGAAATCCACTGCAAGAGTGCCACCTCCGTGTCATCCTTGAGCGTACGGAATCAGGAGAAGTTGTTTCTCAAGACGTTCTCTATGATTCTACATTCAGAACCAATGAAGTCGTCATTGATTTCAATCTTCAGGACATGACCTTCGAACAAGGTGATGG
>QQSG01000141.1 GCA_003602665.1 Candidatus Poseidoniales archaeon | reverse complement strand
TGGACTGTTGCAGAAAGCGAAGACAATCCCGATTGGATGGCTGCTGAACTCGTAGCATCCTCATTGGATTTAGAGCACCATCAATCGATCATGGATTCCGATTCATTCTCCACTCACTTACCATCACTTTCTTGGCATGGTGAAGACTTAGATGTCTCTGTATTATTCTTCCAACCTTTGTTTCAGCAAATGTCGAAAGCCGTTCGTGTTGGCCTATGTGGCCAGGGGGCAGACGAGATACATGCTGGATATCCCCGATATGTGGATTTGAAGCATCATCAACAACAACTTGAGACACGCATGTCGGATATCGATCACCCCTTTGCGTCTACTCTCCAAACCGAATCGTTGTCAGATAACTCTCGCTGGTGGACACAAGATCATCGCCCGTCAACTCACTTGAGTACGTTACAAAAGACATTACAGTTCGAAATGGATCATGGCCAGCTTAGTAATTTCCAACTTCGTCTTGTTGATCGACACTCTATGGCCCATTCACTGGAAGTTCGAGTTCCTTTCCTTGGACGTGCACATCGACAAGAAGCAATGCACCTTCCGATGAATCAACGTCTTCCATCGAAGGGTTTGGAAAAGAAGGCCTTGCGCTCAGCTGCAGCGCTGACGAACCTTCCTGAATCAGTTGTTTATAGAAAGAAACTACCTGCTGGAACGGCAACTTCTCCAACACTTCTTTCGTCCTGCCTTGGTGAATATGCATCTCAAATACAAGAGATTTCGTCAAAATGGACTGTGTGCGAAAAGGTTCTAAAGAGACAACCAGAAATCGCTTTGGGACTTGGTTTGTTCGAGTCCATACATCTGCAAGGACACGGACTTCACTTACAGAACAGAACTCTCGATGATCTATTGAATGAGGTGATATAATGACATTCTTACATGATTTAAGCAATCGACTCGAAGAAAAGCGTGATGAATTGACCAAATGGATGAATGAAAAACGTTCATCCATAGAGGTCCCAATTTACGGAAGCGTGGATGTCCGTGATGCAGGATGGAAAATAGCGGTTGTCGATGCCAATCAATTCCCTGCGGGTTTCAATAACACCTCCCATTCTGATTTACCTCATCTCACAAATCGCATTTCAGAACATATTAAACGAAATAATCCTGATTGTGAATGGGTCCATATCTATCCTGAATCTCATACGAGAAATCAAGGATATGTTGAGAATTTACGAACGTTATGCAAATTGGTTGAATCAGCAGGATATCGGTGTACTATCGGTAATCCCGAACTTGATGGATTCGAATCACTTAATGGAATTCATGGCCCACTTCCATTGAATCAAGTCGGCATTATTGACGATGTTCTTATGGTAAATGGAGAACAACCGGACTTTATCTTACTCAACAACGATCTTACAGATGAAGGTTTACAGGGGCTTTCGGCCCCTCATATATTGCCCAATCCACAAATGGGCTGGCACAAGAGAAAGAAATCTATGCATTTTGAACATCTTCGCTCCCTTGTCGAAGAAGTAAGCGAAATAATTGGAATCGAACCATGGCACTTACTTTGTGATTCATTTGTCTCTGAGAATAAATGTTTGGAAAAAGAAACCTGCAGAGTAAAACTTGCAGAAGAGGTTGATGTATTCATCGCTCTTCTTTCAGAGCGATATCAATCTCTTGGCGTTGACAGAGAACCTGTTGTCTATGTCAAAAACAATCGTGGAACCTATGGCTTAGGAATCATGACTGTGACCTCGGGTGAGCAACTCCTCAATCTTTCCAATCGCAAAATGAAGAAACTCATGTATGGGAAAGGGACAACTGATGTTGAAGATTTCTTGATACAAGAAGGCGTTCCTACTCTCATGAAAACCGAAGAAGGCTTCCCAGTAGAACCTGTTGTCTATCTTGTCGACGGTGATGCATCATCTTGGTTTTACAGAGTTAATGCAAAACGAGATGACATTGGAAATCTCAATTCACCGAGTGCACAATTCGTCACTTCTGACCAAGAGCCGGGATACATGACGTATGCGCACAATTGGCACGCATTGGTCGCTGAACTCTCAATGCTCGCTATGGGACTTGAATTAGAAGCGATGAAAGCGTCATGATTCTGATAAAGGAGATGCTTGTAGCAGAACCATGCGTCGTGAATTGCTTTACATCACGACAATAGCAATTGGACTCTTCGTTTCAGCTACGTATGCTCAATGGCCAGTTGATATCTGGTGCATTGGAATCTTCCTGTATCTTTTCGTCATAACAGATCGTAAAGAACGAATCGAAATGATTGCAGTATTAGCATTTGCAACACCAATGGAATTATTCTTCAGTGAAGTGTGGTTGATTTATGAATATCAAAGAGGGTTAATGCCGCTTTTTGTCCCTGTTGGCCATTATTTCTTGTTTGATTTAGGTCGCAGAGTAGCCAAGAAAATCCCACATTCATCGCCAGTATATCTGATTCTAGCACTGTTGCCACTCGTTCTCTATGGAGCAGTAATAGGTACGGATACCTCTGCAGTCTTGTTGTTGATTCTCACGTTTGGTTTCATTCGATGGGGGCCAGAACCTCGACTTTATGCCACAATGGTTTGGCTTGCTCTCGCCATGGAATTGTGGGGGACTTACCTCTGCAATTGGACATGGGCTTCTTCTGTACCATACACAGGACTGACGGCTTGGAATCCACCCCTGTTGGTTGGAGCATTCTACTGTTTTGGTGATCTTCTTGTTAATTTGAGCGTTGCCAAGTTTGAAGGCCAACCCATGAGTCAGGTGGAACATGACGTCCTCGGATGACCTCAAGCGTCGTCGCGAAGAAGAGGCGAAGCGTATCCGCTCGAGCCTTAATCGTCAGCGAGGTGTACAGCATTCATCGCTCAAAGGAGGAGAGACTGCTGTTGCCTTTGTTCAAGAATCATTGTGNATCGGCTGTGATCAATGCACAATCGTTTGTGATGATGACGCCATTGAAATGTACAAGGTGGCTATGAGAAGCCCCTTGCTCAAAGTTGAAAGCAATCAAAAAGCGAAAATCATTAGAGACGCCTGCACTGGATGCAGGCTATGTGTTCTCGCTTGTCCAACAGATGCAATCAGCATGATCGACCGATGAGGAATGTACGATGTCAAAGAAAGGAAAAGAACCGTCAGCACAACGTTTTGGTGGAGAGTTTGGACCGTATCGAAAAGATGGTACAACAGGTGTTTCGCTTGGTACATTCAAGACGCTTGTTTGGACTTCAAACATCGGTGGGCTCGTCCTCTGTGTTATCGCTCTTGAACTGCTCTTTGTTCAACAAGAATTCATGTGGGGATTGCTCAGTCTCATCGCTGGAGTCATTATCGCATTGTTCCCATCAAACTACGAAATCGTAGGTATGGATGAGGAAGGAACTCCTCCAACTGAAGATTGAACGATTCAAGCTTCAACTTCACCAAGTGAAGGTTGAGTCAATTCGCTCTTCTTTGCATTGACTTCTCGAGCAAGGAAAGAAACAACATCGAGAATCTCGATATCTTCGTATCGCTCATCACCTTCAAACTTCAAGCACTCAAAGTGTGAAACACACTTCGGACAAGAGGTGAGCATGGTGTCTGCACCAGTGGACTTGATTTCTTCCATACGAGATACACGCAGAGCACGTGCGTTCTCGTTGCATGACATCATACTGGAAACGCCACAGCACATTGCGTCTTCTCCACTGTGTTCCATTTCAACGAGGTCAACACCTTCTACAGCGTTGATCAATTCACGAGGTTCATCATAGATTCCCATTTGGCGACCAAGTCGACATGGGTCGTGATACGTAACTGTTGTAGCATCAGTTGAGAGTTCCATATCGAATCCGCTTTCGATGAGATACTCTGTCGTGTGCATAACCTTGACACCTTCAAGTTCGTAATCTCGAGCAAAGGTACGGAAACATTCAGCACAAGAAGAGACCAGTGTATCAATGCCTGATGCTTCAATCTTCTTTTGGTTGTAGGCTTTGAGCTTGTCAAATACTTCAGTAAGTCCTTGCCACTTTTGATCGTGACCACAGCACTTCAGGAAATCACGGCCGAGGTAGGATACATCATGGCCCATTTCTTCGAAGAGTGTGAATGCAGCAGTTGTTGAATCTCCAAGGTTCATCTCTCCTTCATTGACGTGAGAGAAGACCATCTCTTGGTCGAGATAGTCGACACATCCAGGATAATATCCTACGTTGGATGATATTGGGTACTCTTCCACTGGGATGAAATCCTCGTTTGATGCTTCCTCGGCTTCTGCAGCCAAGACTGCTTGCAACACTGTGTGAGGGATTTCAGCCGCTGGACCGCCTACGATGAGGCTTCGGCGAATGTCCACGTAAGAATCGTAATTGACAAGTTGAGGACATGCATTTGTACAGGCAGTACACGTTAGACAGGAGTACATTGGTACACCGTCGTCTTCATTATTCCATGAATTGTAAATGATGTTGAGTTTGTCGCCACCGTTGAACAATCGGACAGGGCAAGCGTCGTCACACAAATCGCAGCCGTAACACTTGTTCATTTCGAATTCATATCCTCGTGCCATTGATCTCAATACAACAACTACGATTGCACCAAATGTCAAACATGGAATGAACATTGCATAAGTGAGTTTTGCGTCAAGGGCCTTTGGGTTAACGTGGTATGATGGATTGACAACATCGCTGTATGTTCCTGCGGATGCAGCAATTGTGGCTGTGTCGCTGAGATTGACAACAGTTCCAGCAAGCGGACCTGCATTGCTGTCCCATAGGAGAAGTGGCTGATATGCACGAATCGAGAAGGTTGTCTCAGTCATGATTGAGTTGTTCTGAGCAAGAGGTCCTGATGCTTGCAGGCTGTATTCATAGTTGTACACACCTGGTTCAAGAGTGATTTCGTCACCAACACAATCGGAGAATGAGGTTATGACTTTTCCATTTGCGTCTGAGACTGTGAGTGAACTGGTGAGCATTGTTGCAGTGTTGACTCCATCGATTTTACGCTCACTCGATCGGTATTCACAGACAACGTCTGTTGTAAGTGCTTCGACTGATTCATGATGACCATCTGGGAAGTTGTTCACGTCTTCTGTTACCGTAAATGTTCCACTGGTGATGTAACCTTCTCCGCCGTAGAAGGATGTTGTTGTTCCAGCTGCGTTGAGGCCTTCTTCTGGATCTTGGTGATTATTTGCATCACTGAAATCGATAATGACTTCTCGTGCTGGCTGATAAATTTGCCAATCAGTCCATGCAGCGGCTGGTACAATACCGTCATCTGAGTATCCCCGGTCATCAGTGAACTCATTTGTTTCATGTACGTGTACATCTGTTGGTTGAGTTCGCATTGCTTCGAGTTCAGGATAATAATCGTGCGTTAGCCCTTTGATCGTCAAAAGACCGCCGGCTTCCCAGAAACCGTTGTCATATGTGTCGAATGTTGCAACGGATGCTCCTGCGGAGACGACAAGTGCCCCAATGATAAGGCGCTTTCCATGAGCAGGAGTAAATCCAGAGCCCCAGGCTTTGACCATTATGTTTCTGGCCATGAAGTAAATAACAATCCACAACAGTAAACCCGTCAGAATCCACGGGACTGCATTGAAAATATCTGCCATCCAAGGTGCTCTCGTACCACATAACAAATCTCCATGTGAATCGAGTTTACAATAATCCGACCTATTTTTCCCGTATAATTCGAGGAAGATGTTGATCGAGAAAACGGAGATGAACCAAATGTGTGCTAGATAAACTGCTCCTGCAGCGGCAAACCATGGGTCTTCGACAGGTCTCTTTTCACGTCCTCCGATTAGCGGTGGAAGAGTAAGGATACCGATTGGGATTCCTGTTAGGGCAGCACCCCACCAAGCAGCGTTCCATGCGAATACAGGCTGGCCAACGATATCGCCAATGAATCCTGTAGGGACTGTAAATTGAGGGAGATATTCTCCCCAGCGTAAGTAACCATATGAGAACAGAACATACCAGTCAGGGAAAACGAACCCAGCTTGCGCGTATGGATCTGCAGCACCGTGAAGTGGTGGTGGAATTAACCACGCATAGAACAGAAGAACTGCAGCCATGAACGAAAAGAGAATCGTATCACGCAGTACTTCATGAGGCCAGAATCCGTGACCCATTCGCGTACGTGTTCGCTTTTCACCTGCTTCTTCGAGCTTTGCTTTCTCATCCATGTAGGATGTAGCGACTCTTCCAAAATTTTCCATTAATCCCATTCAGATTCCCCCGTATCAATGCGGCTCCGCAATGCCTTGTACCCAGAC
>QQSG01000140.1 GCA_003602665.1 Candidatus Poseidoniales archaeon | reverse complement strand
TGAGTTTCTCTTCATTAACTGCTTCAACTCTCATGACAAGAATTGGTTCTGTGTTTGATTTACGAGCCAAATACCATCCTTGCTGCTCACCATCTTCTGTGAATCGTACGCGGACTCCATCAATGGTTGATGATTCATGATCATTGAATGCTTCAGTAATTGCAGCAACAATCTCGAGTTTCTTTTCTTCAGGACAGGGGATTTTGACTTCGCCAGTTGTTGGAAGATTAGGGGCTAGACGATTGAGTTCTTCACTGAATAATGCATCTCTTCTTGACCAGAGTTCAAGGATTCTCGCTGCATTGTAAAGTGAGCAATCAAATCCATACCAGCCGCGGTCAGCCATGAAAATATGACCACTCATCTCTGCTGCCATCAATGCATCAGAGTTCTCAGCAAGAACTCGCTTCATGAAGGAATGTCCTGTCTTTGCCATCATTGGTCTTCCACCTGCTTCGAGAATTGCTTTCTCAACATTCATGGAACATTTGACATCATAAATGAGCAAATCTTTGCCTTCTTCTGTTCCGACAACATCGTCTGCAAGAAGGGCAATAAGTCGGTCTGGATAGACGAAGTTTCCTTTTTCATCGACTGCGCCGATTCGATCACCATCGCCATCAGCGCCTAATCCGAGTTCGTATCCATTATCGACAACTGCTTTCGCAAGGTCGACCATGTTGTATTCTCGAGTAGGATCTGCTCCGTGATTTGGTTCAGTGTTGTCCCAATCACAGTACAGGTCAATATGCTCTGCCCCAATCATATCGAGAAGCTTTGACATTGCAGGTCCAGGAACTGCGTTTCCACAATCGACTGCGACTTTTACAGGACGAGCGAGTGTTCCTGTTGAAGCAACGATTGCTTTCAGGTATGTATCTTCGTGAGGATGATCAATATGTTCTCCTTCACCATCAGTAAAGTTACCTTCTAGGAACACGCCCTTCAATTCTTGAATCTCTTCACCTGCAAGAGGTAATGTTCCTCTACACATTTTGAATCCATTGTGAGTTGGCATTGGAAGGTGGGATGCTGTGACCATAACACCCCCATCGACTGGTAAGGTCCAGCAAGCATGATACAAACATCCGGTTGAAACAATACCTAAATCGAGAACTCGAACTCCTGAATCAACAAGCCCTTGGATGAGATTTGAAGCATATCCTGGGCTTGATTTACGAATGTCCCTTCCAACTGCGAACGATTCACATTTGAGATACGCGGCGATTGCTCTACCTAATCGATATGCGAATTCATCCGACAATTCTTCACCAGATAATCCACGAATATCGTAAGCTTTGAAACACGATACAGGCCATTCCGTCATGAAATGTGGTCGAACTCCTTGTTTTCAAGGATACCTATCCTTTGTCATCTTCGAAGGAAGAGTGTAAGGGTTAACGAAATTGTAACGAGAATAAAAAAGTGAAGAAGATATCCATTCCACCACGATGCAATACCAATCGCTAGAAGTGTTGGAACCGTCATCTGAAGGAGCTTAGGCCATGTAAGGAGACCTTTAGGAGGCTCTTCCAGATACGGTGTGCCAGGCATATGAGTTCCTCAAGATTGAACGCCTTGAACGACAATTTCAACGAGAGCGCCCTTTGGAAGTGCTCCTGCTTCGAATGCTGCTCGTGCTGGACGTACATCCATGTCTTCAACCCAAGCACCGTAGATTTCGTTCATTGCAGCATAATCTTCGATTGTATCGAGGAGAACTTGTGCGAAGCAGATATCTTCTTTCTTGAATCCACCAGCATCGAGCAATGCATCGATTTTAGCGAGTGCGCCTTTCGTTTGTGAAGTGATATCATCGCCTTGATCTATTGAGATTTGACCAGATAACCAGAATTGGCTTCCTGCCTTTACGCCAGGCGTATATGGTCCAAACACTTTCATTCCATCCAATGTAATTGGTTCTTTCATAGCCCTGCTAATGTTTGGATGCTCATAGACATTAACCATGAGCACTTGGCGAAGTTATGCGCACATGCTGGGTGTTTGACCATCCTGCCCATGTACGTCTTCTCGCACCTTTTCTTCGTTCAGGGACTGCACATGATGTCATCATTGCAACGAATCGACCAGAAGTCCGCCAACTCATGGAATCAAGTGAAGGTGTTCTTCCACGACGACAGACCATTTGGGTTGAACGACCCGTCGGAAAAGGACGTTTTCGAACAGCTTGGAATCGAATGCGAACAGTTCGCCAAGGACTCAGAGAGGCTGCAAAGAATGGACAGGGTTTCGAGCGAATCGTTGCGGTAGGTGCACCGCTTGAATTACGAGTTGCGAAGAAACTTGGTATTCCACAACGATGGTACATTTCCGACACAGAGATCAACCACCTGTCTCATAAATTAGCAAGGAATGCTGCTACAGATGCTCTTTTTCCGATCCATTGGGACGAATCAATTGATGGAGGGTGGCTGAAAAAATTCAATCAAAAGAAAGTGAACATCCATCGACTAAATGGACTTCATGGGCATGTTCACTTGCGGCCACAACTTCGTCCAATACAAGTTCAAGATCCTCCTTCGCTCGTTGTGCGACGGTTGCAAGGAAATGGGATTCATGACTCAGATGAGATTCTTGAGATTCCAGAAAAAATCCTTGAAGGAATCGAGATTACTTATGCTGATGAGTCCAAGTATGGAGGCGATCCATGGCAATTCATCACAATGTTATCGCAACATAATGGAGTCATAACCCAGTCAGTTACTGTTGCAAGCGAGTCAGTCTTGATGGGGATTCCTACCCTTTTGGTGAGTGATGCGAAACGCGGTTTTCTCGATCGACTCGAGTCTGATGGATATCCATTGTTTCGTTTAACATCACAATCGAATGTTGAAGAGATTCAAGCCCAATTTCTAGCGGGATTGTTTCTAACTGAAGCATTGGATTTGCCAGAATGGCCAGATGCCCAACAACAATTTGCTGATTTTATTGGCTCTGAATTGATTGATTGAGCCATGCTTCAACAATCTC
>QQSG01000014.1:866-2926 GCA_003602665.1 Candidatus Poseidoniales archaeon | reverse complement strand
CACAGAAGTTTCAGCGTTTTCACCTTCAACATACAATCGTTGTTCGATATCCATCTCCCAATCGACGTATCCCTCTTCGTAAGTGACGTTTTCAAGAGCACCTTGAGCCCCTATTGCTAGGCTTGAGACAAAGAGCGCCAAGAGGCCGAATGCAATGAAACGGTGATGGCGCATGACACTCTGAGCGTGTGCCAGTTCATGAAGTCGGCGGCGGATTTCACATCGGTTGGCCAAGGTATAGCCACATGACAAGGACGCCAGAAATGATTGAAATTGCATTAACAGATCCTTTCGTGAGGAATCCCCTGTTTTCTAATACTGCACCAAGAACGCTATCAATTTGACATCCTAGGAACCCTATTCCTGCAACTAATGTTGCGTTCATTACGGTATCAGAGACTGAATTTTGGAACATAATGATGCCTGCAAAAAGAGAACACAAGCCAATGAGTAAGCCGCCAGATGCAGCAGCAAGTTGACCGTTAGGGGAAAACCCTCCATTGACGCCAGCCTCGCAAGGCTTCATTGTAGTAATCATTCGGACTCGATTGTCAAGGCTACCTATCTCACTCGCCCATGTGTCAGATGTTGCGACTGCTACGGAAGCTCCAAACATCCACAAACCATTTTTCCAATCTTCCAGTGCAAATGCGAGGATTGCAACTAGGGCTGGCATTCCTCCGTTAGCGGCTACATTGATCCAGCCTCTATGACCGTCTGAGGATTCACTAAGGCCTAACGCAGCTTTTTCATCAAAGCGCCATTTTGTTGCCATATGGCTGCTAAGGAGGAAGGCCAACAGGAGCAATAGCCATGTCCAATGTCCCATGCAACCGACCAACAAACCAAGTAATGCTGCAGCAATGATTCCTTTTGTGTCAAGAATACGGGCTTTTGATGAGGCTGCGATGAGCCCAAGAATGAGTATGGATGTGACAGCAATGTTTCCTGAAACAAAGCCACCATCCTCAAAATTCATAATGAGCCCTAACCATACTGCAACGCATCATGGTTTTGTTCTTTGCGTACAATTAATCTCTTGAGGAAACGATTTACTGGGGTGTGCTTTCTTCCATCGCTGCCGATATGACGAACCGTCCCACCGTCCATAATAGGGTGATGAGTATGACGATCCATGTTAGATCAAGAAGGAGGCCGATTAATGGTGGTAGATTCAAAGCGAGATGAGAAACTAAGACCGAACTTCCGTTCCAGAACGCATGACCAAACATGGCTAATCCAAGCATAGCAGGAAGTGACGTAGGAAGTTGCAATTCAGACTTCTTGACCAAAAAGGATTGAGTAAGGTATGTTGACGGGTCGGCAGAAATCTTTGTCGATTGTCCTGTTATTGGATTTACTAAATTCCACGAATCGAACTTTGGTTGAACTCCAAATTTTCTCTGTTCAAGCATATGGCCAATCGCATAGCCACTACAAGCAGTCCAAAGTGCATGTCCTGGAATTGAACCAATGCCTCGGACGATAGCGGTTAGACCGTACGATATGGCGACGAATTCTCCTGCGAATAGGCTGAATAAAATATACTGCAGATTCTCAAGAAGTGCAAAGCCGAGACCAACTGTGAATCCTACTTGGAATCCTCTTCGTTTTGAATCGATCATACTACTTAGGCTCAAGACAGCCAATGCTTTGCATATTTCCTCTCCGACTGGTGCTGAAATGATAACCGTGATGTTCTCGACAGTCGTTACTGATACATCACCTGCTGTCAAGAAAAGAACAGTTCCAGGAGTAACGAAAGAATTGATAATCAATGCAGGGAATGTCGAAAGCATCCCTGCGATAAGCATCGCTTCCCCCTGTTGACGATTGGTTGTGAGTTGAAATCGAGAAGCAGAAAAGGACCACCAAGCAAAAACGGGCGTTGAGAAGCCTACAAGCCATGCTGGAACAGCTACACAAAGAGCCAGTAATAGGAACATCGTGTTACTGGAATCGAGAAGAAGAGGTGCAAAGGCAAGACTTGAGATGATGACTCCCCCAAGGAAAAGCATCCACAAATGCCGAGCGATTGGAACACGTAAAGGATGTCGTGA
>QQSG01000014.1:0-766 GCA_003602665.1 Candidatus Poseidoniales archaeon | reverse complement strand
ACGATGATATGCTCAAGTTTGGGGCGTCGTATCGCTAAAAGAAGCAAAACCATTGGGGCAGAACAAATGCTGCCTGCAAGTATCAATGTTCCATCCAGAGGTCCAAAATCCCCATCGAGATCTCCATCAATAAATCCAGCTGCAATCAAGACAACGAATTGAGCAAGAAACCAGAGGAGTACCACAATACCAAGCATTCTCCAAACGCTTTGCCATCTTGACTCTTGATTGAGAGTCTGAGACGAAGCGTGATTGGCTTCAGACGGCTGCATGGTGATACTTTGTCACAGGAACTACATGAAGAATGGGATTAGAAGCCCGCTCAGTTCGCCCATCACTCCTCACGGAAACAGCAGTCAGCATAGAGCACTCATCATTGCGGATTTGTTCCTCGAGAACCTCACCAATAAGCATTCGGATGATTTGAAACAGTTCTTCAAAAGGGGAAACGACTGGTTAGGATCATGGAGTGGGCAAACCGTCTTCTTGCACCTCGCATAGATCACAGAGGAATGTCAACACCGAGTGAAGCATCTCGATTATTCCTTATCCTAACACTTGTCTTGACTGGATGGTGGGCTTGGGGGGCCACAAATGGTAATTTCGTTGTATGGTTTTCATTGACATTACTTGTAGCAACACCGATACTATCTATCGGCTGGTACTTCCTATCGTTGGCTGCACGTCACCGAAGTGGAGGGGTCCTCACTCCCAGAGTTCAGAATGCCCTAGAGGCCAAAGGCCGAGGGCCTCATCACTCAAGGAA
>QQSG01000139.1 GCA_003602665.1 Candidatus Poseidoniales archaeon | reverse complement strand
TCTCCAGCACCTTGCAAACGTAGTTTCGTGTAATAGACTTCGTAATTGACGTCCTTTTCGAATCCATAATCACGGCCATCCATCCATGCAATGTGCGTGTTACCTTCCATGTCCACACCAATCGATGGGTGGAATGAGTATGCGTCATCAATTGTTACACGGGTGTCATTGACAACAACAAGGTGTCCTTCAGATCCCTTGCCTGTGTCTTCGATGTAGTTTCCGTTCATTGCGACTGTTCCTGAAACTCCCGGAGTCCAGCTTGGGTCATTGTCCATCTTGCCGTATGGGTCGAGTACAGACATGTAGATTTCACGAGAGTTGTTTGTAGAGATGTAGACCATTGCTTCAACAAGAAGAGCCATTGAACTTGCACCACCGGTTCCTGATGGGAACTCGTATACTTGTCCTCCAGCACTTGTTGAACGGATTGTATTTGCTGGACAGTTTCGTGCAGAGGTACTCTGGATACCATTCGGGCATTGTGACAAATCCTTGAAGTGGGATTGTACTCCTGTTGCTCCACCATATGTTTGGCCGTACATCCCTACTGGAACTACACCAGCAATAACGCAGTTGTCGTGTGCTTCTTCGATTGAAGTAGTGTCATCTGCTTGTTGTGCAGGGTCTCCGTCCTTTGGACCTTCATCTGAGATTGGGATTGCTATCTTTGTAGCATTTGGATTCCACTTGTGATCGTCTTGTGTTGGAGGGTTTCCTGGAACGTTTCCTTGTGCGTCCTTCCAAGAAAGACAAGCCCAGTTAGTACCAGGGCCCCAGTCTTCACCAGAATATCCGGAGTAGGTGTTTCCGTTGTATACAGTACCTGGGAGTTTTCTGATTCCACCAGAGTCATCGCCTGGTTGAATTCCGAGAGCGGTTGAACGAGGCCCTGCGTTCTTGTTGTGGGTTGCACAGTTGCCACTGCTTGCAGCACCTGGTAGGGTGTTGCCAAGACCATAAATGGTCTCATAGACAGTCATGTTGCCTTCTTCAAGCATTGGCTTCAAGCCTTGGAAATATCCCCCTGCTGCAAAGTTTCCACCGTAAATAACGGTACAAACGTCAGCCCATTCGGAGTACATCGATCCAGAGGTATCGACAATAAAGACAAGTTCGACCTTGCCACCACGGGTATCGTCCCAAGCAATCTGAACAAGATCATTTGAATCAACAACGATGTCAGGGTGTCCTTTGTGACCAATGATAGGGGTCAAAAGAGTGTCTTCGAAGAGGGTGAGAATGTTACCTGCGTCGAATTCAGGTTGAATCATAGTGTAGTAGATTTGCGGTTGATTGAAGAACATCTGAAGTTCATCATAGGAATCTTGCCAAGCGATGTGCAGGTTACCTCTGCTATCAACATCAATAGATGGCCAATCTCTGTCTTGAGCACGCATCGAAAGAATTGTGTCATCAATTTGAGAGATGCTGCTGTCTTCAGCAGCCATACCATCCATCGGTGAAAGGTAAGGGTTTAGGGAAGTGTACATAATTTTGTATTGGCCTGATTTGTCTGCCCAAACGATGTGGATTCGGTCAGTATCATCGATGACCATATCTGGATGCCATACTTTGTGGAGGCCGGGGTTTGTGATTTGAGTTGCGTCAATGAGTGTCTCTCCACGGGGCGATAACATGGAATAGTACAGGTGTTGATTGTTACGTGTCCAAACAACGTGGACGTTACCCTCACTGTCCGAAGCAACAGTTGTTTGGGCGTCGGATGCCG
This sequence comes from Candidatus Poseidoniales archaeon, assembly GCA_003602665.1. Lineage (GTDB taxonomy): Archaea > Thermoplasmatota > Poseidoniia > Poseidoniales > Poseidoniaceae > MGIIa-L2. The sequence goes on along the minus strand of QQSG01000139.1, from coordinate 3,971 downwards.
TTCCTCCATCAACGATGCGAACGGCTTCTGTAATGACAACTTGAGAAGCTTCTGCTTCTTCTGTTCCTATGATTAATCCGGAAAATGCCGAAAGAAGCATTAAACTGACGAGAGTAAATGATTTGGTTGTTTGACGCATAGTATCACCTGTGGTGCCTTGAACCATAGCAGTCCAGTACTTAACCGCGCCCCTCAGGCGTCATTTAGTATCAAGTAGAAATTGCTTTCAGGCCCACTCTTCTGGATCTAAACCTGTACCAAATGGCATGGTATCGTTGAACTCGATTTTAGCGGGTTCGTCGATCTTGATTGTGCTCGATTTTTTCTCTTGATTAGCCCAATCGTCGACGGGGCCTGGCTCGCCTTTGCCTGGCCCATATGCGTATTTAATTTCATGAATCATACTGAGTTTGGCAAGCCATAGCCTTCGCAAAGAGTGCATGAGGGCGTTTTTATTCAATCCATCATTCCAGATTGGCAGACTTACATTGAAAGCCTGAAGAGGGCCTGGTTTCTCTTTGCCTTCATGCCCCATGTGAATCCCCCAATCAAGTTCAGCCTTCATCAACGTTAATCGGCATTCATGCACCCATTCGCTCCATACTTCTGCCTCTTCAATCATATGTTCTTTCATCTGTTCTTGTTGACCAAGGTCAACTCTCGTCATACTTGATACAAAGACTAAGTCGCGTCCTTTTGGCACGACGACTGCAAACATATGCCCTTGTGGCCCTGGGGGGTACTTGATGAGGAAATGTGCCTCGGCCCGCGGATCATTTTTATCTCGGATTTCAAGACGTTCGCTGGCGAGCCATTTGCGAATATTGTTGATGTGTTCCGTATCCACCATGACTATGCCTCGCGGTCGATGAATTTGAACTCAACGCTTCTCAGGGGCTAAACTTTTACGCAGATTTGTGAGTTTCTCTTCGAGTTCTGACTTGTAGGTACTGGAAGAAGTGAGTCGTCTAAATGCCTTCTTAGTGTCTACGTAGGAATCCCACCAGAATCCAAAGATACGTCCTGTTAACCAATACGTAGGGAATGTACAAACATAAACCGTTAGGATTGCAGTTGCCACCATGGAAGACGATTCGCCAAACATGTGTGTCCACTCAAATGAGAGTATTGTTTCAAGTTCAGACTCAAACCACCATAATGCACCTGTGGTCGCCAGGGATATGAAAGGCCACATTAGAACAGAACCAAACATCGCAGCCAAAAATTGGTATGTTGTTCGGGCATCAACTCCTTCATCAGTTCGATCGCCTAAAAATCGGCCTAACGACATCTGTAATGATAATGATACGAGGAAAACGGGGAGCAGTGCCGCCATAATTACTGTCCGGATAGATGCATCTACGAGACGAAGGGGATTGCCCCCTCTCAGACCAGTAGCGTCCTTATTCAGATCGCGTCCGTCGAGATTTCTTTCCTCGAGTTTTTTGTGGAGTTCCATTCCTTGATTCAGAATGGGATGTTCGATTTTTACAGGTTTCGAATCAACATGTTCGAGCTCGGTTTGATATCTGTCTCGGACTTCACGGGCTGCAAGAACTTCTTCCCGCCAAGTTCGAAGTGGTTTGTTTTCCATGCGTGATTGAACCTGAGCGATGAGATGCATCCCCCCATGCTCATCCCATGAAGAGACATTTGGGGTCAAGGGATGTAGGTGTGGACGAAGGTTATCTCGAAGCGAACGAACAAGTTCTTGTGGAGGTTCAACCCATTGTAACTGTTTTACAGCTTCGATTAGATCTTCCGGAATCTTCTCCTCTGGAAGATAGTGAGGATCTCCGAATTCGACCCACATATCCGTACGGTAATGATGACGGACTCGAAAATGCAAACCTACTGGTTGAAGAACCGGACATTTGTCTCCATTCGCCTTAGCGATTGCTGCTGCTGCAAGAACTGTTCTCATCGGCCCTGTTCTAAATCGGAGCATATGAGAGAGGTCATGGCTTGTTCCTTCAGGGAAAAGCACACAAGCAAATCCACTGGAAATACCGGTTGCAAGAGTTAGCAATGAACGACCATTGAGATTCGTTGCTTCTTCTTCCGAACAACCCCCGCGTAGTAATTCTGCTTTTCTTACAACTGGCTGCACCGCTAACCTCCGCGTCCAGAAAGAAAGGACAGGGCGTGTGACGAGATCGTGGCGCCCACCCATCACGAATTCCTTTGGATGTGCTAACATAATTCCGAGTGGATCTATGAGGCCATTCGTATGCCATGAAGTGCAGAGTGATCCTCTATCTGATGGTATCTTTTCCATCCCTGTATATTCAATCGATCGAAACTGATTTGCTGCCGTTCTGCGGCAGAAGAAAAATGCTAATTTCGTCCAGAAAAAAGACCCTGGTGTTGATTTATCGTAAGATGGCATTGGAGTATTCAATAACTTCTCCATTTTCATATTCGCAGAAGATTTGGAAAGCACTGGTAATGCCTCGCCTCGGTGATCTACTGCTCCATCCCAATCTGCAACTCCTTTGGCCATTCACTCCCCCTCCATTCGCAGTTCTGAAGCCAAGACTCTTAGTTTCTCATGGTCGGTTTCATGGGCCTGGGGAGGCCACATTGCAGCTAACGTCTTTCCTGAATCGTTCTTGGTTCTTGGAAGTACATGGACGTGGACATGTGCCACTTCTTGACCTGCAAGTGGTCCGTCATGGACAACGACTGAGAAATCCGTTGTTGAAAATCTTGTACTAAGTAGGCGCTGTACCTCTACAACTCCCTCCATGAGTTGTGAACGTTCCAGTGTTGTCAAGTCACTTATTCTTGAAACGGCAGTAGTTGGAATCACAAGGGTATGGCCCTCTCTTCTTGGAAAGATATCGAGAAAAGCATACCACCCTTCTCCAGAACCAACTTTGTGCGAAGGGATGTCACCAGACAATATGTGTTCAAACAATGATTTGTCGGCCATGCAACGACCAATCGGCCATTACAGATAATCAAACCGCAGATGTTGGGTTGAGAATCCAATTTCCTGATGGCCCTTTTCTCAATGCGAGTGTTCCAGTCGAACCGTCGTTGTAGACAAGATTGTGGTGGAGTAGTTCAGAATCTTCTTCCGGATAATCTGAACGCTGATGAAGGCCGCGAGATTCTGTTCTCAATTCGGAACTTCTTACGCTAGCGAGGCCAAGTCGTATTGCGGCTTGTGCCCGTAGTGTTTCAAGGAGATTCTGATTTGCAACGAGTGAGGTTTCATCACAATGAAGTTGCTCACCACGGATCGAAAGTTGATTGAGAGATTCTGCAGCAGTTGCGAGAGAAGTTGCATCAACTGCAGGCGTCTGGGTTGATGTCAAGATTTCACTAAGGCGTTGGATAACAGGCTTGAGACGTTGAACTGGCCCATCAGATTCAACGCCAAGCATACTCAATTCTGCTTCTGCGATGTTCAGAGATTCTTCAAGTGTTGAAGCACCTGTGAATTTCCGCTTTGTAATCCACTCGGCTGCATGTATTCCGGCTGATTCTCCAGTACAAATGGCTTCCAGTAATCGGTTACCAGCCAATACATCGGCTCCATGAAGGCCACTTGAACATGCATCTCCGGCAGCATAGACTCCGGTGAACCATCGTGCCCAAGATTGCAAGACAACTCTTCCGTTTTCGTCGGTTGAAAGTCCTCCCAAGGTGTGATTTGGACGAGGTGCAACTTCAATTGTTTGACGATGCATATCAACGCCAAGTCGTTGTTGGATTTGATCGAATGTCATTGTCCACCAACCCGAATATTCGCCAAGATTGCGAGCGTCAAGAACGGTCATGCCTGCTTCGTTCATTTTCGAACAAATTTCAGAGGTCATTGTTGATGCTGTAATGTCAATGTCTGTTCCTGAAGGTGTGTGAAGCGTTGCCCCGTCTGAAAGAATAGACTGCGGAATAATCATGTGTGTGCCAACAACACCGAGTGGCGCATGTGCTACAAATTCCATGTTCCTCAAAGGAGC
>QQSG01000138.1 GCA_003602665.1 Candidatus Poseidoniales archaeon | reverse complement strand
GATGGCATTCTTCCGTGAACTGTGTTAAATCCGTGAGATTGCCCAAGATAGTAGGCAGGTGTCTTTGATGAACATCCAATTCCAGACATCTTTGCAATTCGATGAGGCTCGATTCCGTTTTCCCATGCAGCGTTTATGATGACGTTTGAGATTTGGTCGTGCCCACAGCCAGGACAAAGAGAGGATGGGCCACCCTTGTAGTTCTCTTTAGGTTCATTGATGACATTCAACTTGATTGCTCGTGCAGGTTTGTCGCTCATTGGTTCGCCTCCTTGATGGTTTCAAGAATTAAATCGGCATAGATACGAGCACGAGGAGGCATGCCGTCAGAGTAAGCGACGGAATGAACTTGGCCAACAATGTCGTTTGGTAACTCTCTTCGAAGAATTCCCCAAAGTTGTCCATCTCTGTTGATTTCAAGAACAATTGTGGTCTTGTGTCGTCGGATGAAAGCTTCAACTTCACTGTGAATCGGAAGAGATCGAACACGACACTGACTTACCTTTATGCCAGTTGCTTCAAGCATATCGTCGATTTCTTGGATTGTGTTTTCCATACTACCAAAGTAGACGACCCCGATGTCACCTTCTACTTCTTCGCGTAGAATTGGCGCTGGAAGTACATCACGTGCACCGTTGATTTTGTCCTTCAAACGGGTCATGAGATTGAAGTAATCATCAGGCTTTTCGGAGTAAACTCCGTCAGGGTTGTGCCCAGTACCTCTGTAGAGAATAGGGGCCATTCCGCTTCCAGGTAGTGTTCTGTAAGGAATTCCATCTCCATCGAGATCGCGATATCGACCGAAATTTTCCATTGCTTCAAAGACATCTTGTTCTCTGATTGTTTTGCCTCTGTCCATTGGAGTATCAGGGTAGGTGAATCCTTCACAAGCCCAGCGGTTCATACCAAGATCGAGATCAGAAAGTCCGAATACAGGTGTTTGGAATCGTTCAGAAATATCAAACGCTCTCCAACCGAATTCAAAGCATTCCTCTATTGTACCTGGCATGATAACGATGTGTTGTGTATCGCCATGGCTACCTTCGTAAAGCATTGCCAAATCTGATTGTTGAGTGCGGGTAGGGAGCCCTGTAGATGGGCCTACGCGGTTAACGTCCCAGAAGACAGAAGGTATCTCCGCAAAGTAAGCCAAACCAATGAATTCCTGCATAAGAGAAATTCCCGGACCTGATGTGGCGGTCATGCCACGTCCACCTGCCCATCCAGCACCAAGGACCATTCCAGCTGCTGCAAGTTCATCTTCGGCTTGAATAACGGCGCATGTTGCTTCGCCTTCGTCATTTGTTCGAAGTCTCGGAATCCAGCCAATGATGCCTTCTGCTAGACTTGATGAAGGGGTGATTGGGTACCATGCAAGAAGTTGAACTCCTCCGAAAATGCAACCGAGTGCAACGGCTTCGTTTCCTTCGAAAAAGAAGCGGTCTTGTTCGATTGGACGCTCTTCAACGAGATATGGGTCGCCTTTGGTAAAGTTCTCTCTGGCGTGGTTTCTTCCAAGTTCGAGCGCTGTGATGTTGAGTTCAATTGCTGAAGCTTTTCCTTTGAATTGGCCAGCAACTGCCTTGTGCAATGCTTCGTCAGTGATTCCAAGTAGTTCTGCAAGTACGCCGACATAGACGATGTTGGTAACTAATTTTGCCAATTTCGGGCTAAGACTTCGGGCAAGTTTTGTCATAGGGACTGGATAAGAAAAGACATCCGTTCGGTCCATTGGCATCTTTGAATCAGTGTTCCAGATGACGACGGATCCTGGTTCAAGAGAAGCAAGATCTTCTGCCCATGTTGCTTTGTTGACAAGGACTTGGACGTGAGTACGGTCTCCAGGAGCTTGGTATCCTTTGTCAGACAAGCGTACAATGTACCATGTAGGAAGTCCTGAAATGTTCGATGGGAAGAGATTCTTTCCTGATACAGGAACGCCCATGTCGAAGAGTGATTGGAGTAGGATTAAGTTGGCTGATTGAGAACCTGTACCGTTTGCTGTTGCTATGTTAATGGTGAAGTCGTTTACGATGGTATCCATCTATTGTGTCTCCTCAAAGGCATACGTCTTGAGCCGACGCCGCCCTCTTATTCTGTCCCCATCGCTTTCATCACTTCAACATGTTGCCGTACTAACCTCAAGAATGTCCGGCCGTGAAGGTCAAAACAAGGAATCGATTCGGGTGTGATATGGCGGACGAAGCATTAACCGAAGCATGGAAAAAAGCGGGTAAGGAAATTACCAAGGGAAAGAACGAGGGTGCACTCCAAACACTTCGTCTTGCAGACCCACAGGCAAGCGATGCAATGACAGGGAGGCTCGTCGGAGAAGCACTTTGGAATATTGCAAAATCAAATGATTCCAGATCTGATTACCGGAAAGCTGCCATGTTCTTACGGGAAGCAAATAAGAAGAACCCAAAGGACAAGAAAACGGGTGAACTCTACAACAAACTTCGCAATGAAATGCAAGATAAGCGAATCAGTGAAACTCTCTTTCCTAAGTTATTCAATAACGGAGGGCCAACATTTGCCGGTATCGTAGCCCTCCTAGGAGGATTTGTCCTCATTCTCACCGTCATCATGGTGGCCAATTCAGAATCAACCACAACAGACACCATCGAACTCAGTCTGTCTTGGTCAGAAGGTGGTGTTGCAAAAGAAGGAATTGTCGTTATAGAATTATATCCAGACGATGCCCCTGTTCATGCTGAGAACTTCAAACAACTCGTTAGTCAAGGTAAATACGATGGTACAAAATTCCACAGAGT
>QQSG01000137.1:838-2522 GCA_003602665.1 Candidatus Poseidoniales archaeon | reverse complement strand
CAATGTGAACGGTTCCATTTGAGTCAACGCCAATGGAGGGATCCCAACCACTGTAATAGACATAGTTCGCTGTAGTCGTCGTCCATGTGTAGGCATTGCCATCGGAAGTAAGATTCTTCCATGCCATATCCGTGAATCCATTGCCATTGATGGTAATTTCAGAACCACCGAGGTTGGATCCTTCGGAAGGAGATATGGTGGTGTTAATCATATCCAATCCTGAAGAAGATTGTGTTATTGGAATTTCAGAGTCAAAATGCACAGGGCTACCGTTCATGAAAGGAATTGACATTGCTCCCCCGAAAATCATCAATGATACGATGAAGAATGCCTTGCTACGCATGAATCTACTACGATTGAACAGGATATAAGTTATCCTAATGGTTACAAAAGTGTTACTGCATAAAAAAACATCAAGTGCTTCTGGGACATAGGGAACTTAAGGGGAAGATTATGACTGGTGATTTTTCGGATGTTGCTGAATCTAATGCTGATTTCGTTGCAACATTTACTGGCCAGAATGTTCGTGGATTGCCTGCAAAAAACATGCTCTTACTCACATGTATGGATTGCCGCATTGTCCCTCACCAAGCCCTTGGTATGTCCATTGGCGACATGAAAGTCATCCGAAACGGTGGCGGGCAACTCAATTCAGCGGTGGAGAGCGATATTGTCGTAGCAAACAATGTTCTTGATTGCGATCGAATCCTCATCATGCAACATACACAATGCGGTATGGCAGCAGCTACGTTGGAAACCGTAAGAGCAACCATTCAGTCCAATACTGGAGTCGATGCGTCTCAATTTACTCCATCCGTAATCGAAAACCAAATGGCTAAGCTTTCCCTTGATGTGGAAACCCTTAGAAAGAATCCAATGCTCAAATCAACAACAGTTGTGCAAGGGGCAATGTATCATGTTGAAACAGGGAAAGTAGAATTTCTTGATGATTGATTCATTCAACGAGTTCGTATAGAATTGATACTTTGTGTTCAACATTGATCGTATCCTGTCCATCATCAATGACCAACTCAAGTTCATGCATTCCTACAGGACTGAAGTGCAATGTGTTCCAAGTTGTGGATTCGCCATCATCAATGGTTCTCGATTCACTCAAACACGGTCCATCGGGATTAACAACAGACCAAGAAACACTGACTGAACGTCCATCGATACCGATCAAAGAACTGGGGTTTTCAACAGTAGAATTCAGTATGAAATACGATGGAGCAGGGAGTTCGTTTCCAGGATCAGCCTCGAAATAGAGTATTTCAGGGCTTCCAGTATTCGCCTCAGTCCACGTTATTTCTTGCTCGATTGTTATCATTATCTCTGTAGATTCTCTTTCACCATTGACATCGATTGCGAAAGCCTGGACTGTATAGTAGCCATGTTTGTCATAGGTGACCCCGATTTCTTGAGTTTCGTCTCCTTCGATGATAATGTCGTCACGTCCATCGCCTGGCGTGATTCCAAAGGAAAGAATGTCTTCTGAAAAGACTGAATCTGAGAAATCAAACAGAATCGTTCCATCCTCTTGTTGAATAAGTTCTCCTTGGTCATAGACAGTTACAATTCGATCGATGTTGGTATTGGTCGTTACAACGAGGCCATTCTCTTTTTGATTATCTTGAACTGAACCAAGGCATCCAGACGTTAGCGTCATGAGAATGACTACTCCAAT
>QQSG01000137.1:0-401 GCA_003602665.1 Candidatus Poseidoniales archaeon | reverse complement strand
AGTGTTGCGAAGTCGATAATGAATTCAGGATCGAATTCTCCAGCCTTCCACAATCCATCAGAAAGAACCAATCGGCCTTCTGCATCTGTATTGAGTACTTCAATGGTCTTGCCAGAGAGTGTTGTGATAACGTCTCCAGGGCGTTGAGCGTTTGCAGCAGGCATGTTTTCAGCCATGCATGTGATTGCAACGACCTTTCCTTCGTATCCAGTTGCAGCAAGAGCTTGCATAGTTCCAAAGACTGTTGCAGATCCACCCATGTCATACTTCATTTCATCCATGTTTGCACCTGGCTTGAGTGAAATACCACCAGTGTCGAATGTGATTCCTTTTCCAACAAGGAGTGGGCAGCGACCTTCAACATCGTGATTCATCTCGTAGATGACCATGCATGGTTTGCG
>QQSG01000136.1:7277-13958 GCA_003602665.1 Candidatus Poseidoniales archaeon | reverse complement strand
GGGGCTCATTCTCTCTTTTCTGTTGGATTAGCATCCTATGCTTTGGAAGTGTTTCACCAAACGAGGTACAAAATTCGTTGGAATGAACCTTCGCCTCGGATAGTTCAATTATCACTTGAAATCAATCGTGAATTGCCCCCTCCTAATTCTGTTAAGCGATTTCCATGGTCTGAAATGAGTGTGGACCGCAGTCTCGAGACAACAAAACATGTGTCCAATTTACTTGTCGTAAAGGAGGATGGTCATTTAGAAATCGATGGTGAGCGATACATGATTTTACCAGCCACTCTTCTGAATCGGTTTTTTTCAACATGTTTGCCTCATGTCCCTGATTTGAGTGAAGTTAACTGGATTCAAGGTCCAACAGACTGGTCGAAAACTGACCTTTCGATGATGTCGGTAATAATTTCATCTGTTGTCGAATTGTTTTCCGTTTCAGAACGTGCAGTTTACATCACTGGAAAGGAAAGTTGGGATGCTTATTTACGCACATATCTCTCTGAACAAGGATGGGGCGGGGCAACTGTTCTCGAATATGATTCCAAATCGTTCAATACAACGTTTAGCTTTTCTCAGAATTCAATCACTCCTTTTTCAATTGGCCTTGTTGCGGGTATTTGGGAGCGTGCACATGGACGAAAATTTAAATTAAATCTTAGGTCGGATAATGGCTCTATACAAGTAGATATACGTTCATTATTGGAATATAAAAATGAACTATAATTTCAATCGATGTAATCGATAGTTGTCGAGCAATTAAGGTCAAGGTTCATAACCGAATCGAGGGCTCGTAAAATTAGTCAAGTCGCGGAGGCTATCACCAATGTCACTAAATCACAACCAAATGGCGTATGCTGCAATCATTTCAACACTTATTTTCGGAGCCCTTTTCGTAGGGGTCAGCGGATTTTACCAAACTTCTGATGGAATTGGAGAATTCGATAGTGCAGCAGAAGATAATCTGTTTGGAGACGAAGTATCCTCTGGAGAGGCTACCGACCTTGATGAAGACGGTCTTCCGGACGTTCTTGAATCACAATACGGGACCGATCCTGAAGATCCTGATACGGACAAAGATGGCATGAGCGATGGTTGGGAAGTAGAGCACGGATTGAACCCTCTTGACAACGGTGAATCAGAAACTCTAGAAGAAGAGACGGGCTCTACCACAACTGCGGATGATGCTGAAATTTCTAACGAAAGTGATTCATGGCCTGACCCTGAACAAGGAAAATACGGTGACCCAGACCGCGATGGTCTAACAAACGAACAAGAAGCGGAATTGGGAACTGATCCACAACGTGCCGATACAGATAACGACGGATTGAATGACCGATGGGAGTCGTTGTACGGAATGAATGTATCTTCACCGGATGGAACCATCTATCTTTTCAATCCTCTCTCAGGAAACTGGGACTGTACGCTCTTGAACCTTGCATTGGAAGAAACACTCTCGTCAATGCTTGAAGAATTTGAAGGGGCTCCTACGTGGGATGAACTCGAAAACCCGTTGGGTAAGCACTCCTGTGATCAAGTTCTGGATTTCGATGATGACGGCCTCCTAAACTTCCAGGAAGAAGCCTATGGTACAAATCCTGCATCTCCTGATTCTGATGGTGACATGTTACCCGATATCTTAGAGGTCAACTCAGGAGCAGTTGTACTAAACTTCGAACTTGGCTCTGATTGTGGTGAGCCTGAAAGTACTCCATTCTCTCAACGAACGCCTCGCAGCGCTCCATTTGCCTCTGAAGTAAGTGCTGCATGGTTCTTATCAGACCTCGACGGGGATGGTCTCCTAAATGGACCAAGTGATTGGGATACAGACGGCGATGGTATGCCAGATGGGTTTGAGTATTGTTTCTCATTCAAGCAAGACCATCCTACTCAAGATGGAACGAAACAACTCAATCCGTCAAATTCCTCTGATGGATACAATGACTGGGACGAGGATGGATTGAACAATCTTGAAGAATACCAAGTCGCCAATAAATTTGGACTCACAAACGGATTGCCATCCTTCACATCGCCTTGGAGCGAAGACACTGATGGGGACAAAATGCCTGATGGTTGGGAAGCAAATCAGTACAACCGCACGACATTCGAATACCCATTGAATCCGAGAAATGCAAGCAATGCTAACGATGATATCGATTTCGATGGATGGGATTCTGACGGTGACGGTGATGTCATGTATGAGGAATTAGAACTCACAACAACAGTCGTTGAACTCTATGTCGAGAAGGGAGATTACGTAACCAGCAACACAACCATCGCCCGTGGCCAATACACAATGGGTGGAGGTAACAAGCAACCAGTATACCTCGTAGCTCCAGTTGACGGGTATGTTTACTCCATCAATGTCGCTCCAGGTGATCAAGTTGAATCACGTTTGTTTGTTTGGATGAATCTTGTAGAAGAATCTGAGCGATTTACCAATTTAATGGAATATGAAGCACGTCTCGATGATCAAGGAAACATTGTAGGACGCTCTACAGACCCAACACATGGAGATACTGACCTCGACGGACTCCTTGATGGAATCGAAGTCGGAGGCTGGGAAATTCTTGTCGTCAACAGAGGTGTGCAACTCACATGGGTTGTTTCGGATCCTGGATTACCAGATACAGACGGCGATGGGCTCTCGGATTACCTTGAATTTTCCTCTACATGTGATGGACAGGGTTCAAACGCTTCTAATGATGATACAGACAGTGATGGTGAAAGTGATCAGCAAGAAACCAAGCTTGGTTATGTTTTCAACGGAGAACAATATTTCACATCTGCATGTATGTTCGATACAGATAACGATGGATTAGAAGATGGTGAAGAAGTTATTGCGGGTGCTGATAACTTCGTAACTCATGCAAACAACTCAGATACAGATGGCGATGGCCTTATTGATGGTAATGAAATCCTCTTCATTCCTCGTCCATTCCAATCAGAAACCAATCCGTTGATCAATGATACAGATGGTGATGGTATGCTTGATGGATGGGAAATGCAGGTGAAATCAACTGAAGATAATACCAACTCCCATTCCCTTTGGGTTGCTGTCTCAAATTGGGACCGACCAGGCTGTACAGAATCTTCATCGAACAGTTGCCAGATGGAACCAGGTGGCTATGTGTGGATAAACTGGCTTGGCGGGTTTGAACTCCAGAAGAAATACGAAGTCTCTGAGATGAACCTCTCTGGTTTTGATCTGCCTGGAAACACAATGTGTGATGGCTGTAAAGGCCGCTGGGCTCTCGATCCTTCACTTAATTCTCTCAAAGACGATACCTATGACGTCGACAATGATACTCTTGCTAATGGAGCAGAAGCGCCAACAAATTGGAATACAAATCCAGTAGATGATGACACTGATGGTGATAATTTACCAGATGGTTGGGAAGTACGCTATTCCTATGAAGCGATTAATAACAACCTCGTGGATAATGCTACAATCAATGCATATGGTGCACGTGGTGTCATGGATCCATCCATGGCGGATAGTGACCTTGATGGTATCAATGATGGTGAAGAAGATCCAGATTCAGATGGCTTGAATCGAACTGGATTGATCAAGAAATATTGCCCTGGATACAATGATACAACCAATGCAGAATGCAACATTGATCCAAGTACTCCTGACGGGATGAAATTCTATAACAATCTTGAGAATTACACAAACTTTGAGGAATTCGAGAATGGAACAAACCCTGTTTCTAATGACACTGACGGTGATGATTGGGAAGATGGCCCAGAAGTCTACTACATGGATCATGATGATGATGGAATGGCCACTGGATGGGAATATCACTTTGAGTTTGATCCTTATGATTCTGCTGACAGGCTTGTGGATAGTGATGGTGATGGTCACACGAACTATTGTGAATTCAAGTGGGATACAAATCCAAGAAATCCGATAAGTTTCCCTGGACAAGGTGAACTGTGCGATCCATTCGAGAGCTAGTGACTTATGTATAGAGGGAATTCGATTTCTATTGGCCTTGTGAGCATTCTTTCTATGCTCATCATAGCTCCAGTTACTTTGAATTCCTCACAAGCTGAATTACCAAGTGAACCTACATTAGATTTTGATCAATTTGACGGAATTCATTTTATGAATTACATCAATATCAGTGGTTCATCATCCGTACCCCTGAACTCAATTGAAATTTCGTTATGGAATGTAACATCTGAAGGTCAGTACGATCTCTTGAATTCCAGTTCTTCTCTTCTAACAGTTACTCCTTTGGAAAATGAACTTGGAACAACATACTGGCTGTGGAATCATGAGTTTAATCATAAGTCTGAAAGTTGTACGTGCCTTGTTCGTATTTCGTTGTTGGATCAAACTGATTTAGAGTCGTTTGGCCTTACTGTCTATCTTGGTGATTCAAATCATAGACCCGTTTTGATGTATGGTTCTGATACATATCAGACTTCACAGATCATGCTGGCTACAGAAAATGTTGGCCTTGGCTACAAACTCCTCCTGCCACCAAACTTAGTTTCATTCGATGCAATAACTAATCAGGATGTGCTAGCTACTTTTTCTGTTTGTCCGGCACCATTTGGTATATGTACAGATGATTATTCACCAGTAACTGTTCTTCATGAATTGGTTAATGGTTACCTTACTGTTACTTTGGAAACTTCAGTTATTGATTTAACAGATGGGTTGTATTTAGTAGATTTTTATGTCCAAACGATGACATTAAGAGAATCTAATACGCTTTCACAATATTTAGCTGTGGATAGAAATCCACCCAATGTAACGTTATCTTCAATCTCAGAACTTTCAGAATCTGAAACCATTACTGTTGATCTCAATGTTGACGATGGCTATGAAGGTTCCTCGCACACAACAACATGGACCATAATCGAACCAGATGGTGAATTACGAGCCGTATCTTCGACTGAAATTTTAGCCGATAACCGCTTGTCGTTCAAGGCAGATAAACAAGGCGTGTACCAAATATTCGGTCTTGTTCGGGACGTAGGTGGTAACTTCGTAAATGTGGAACATAACGTCACCGTCATCAACGTTCAACCACAACTTGATTTACGATATGATGGATTTAAAATTACAAATAATCAAACAATTACGGTAAAATCAACAGATGATTGGTGCTTTTCAGCAAATCAAACAACGGATACCGTGAATGATATTGATTCATTGGAATATAATTGGTTTGTTGATGGAAAATCGCTTCTAAGTGGTCGATCATATCTTCTGTCTTCTGATATCAAAACCGATGATTGGGAGGAAATTACGCTCATTTTAACAGACAATAACGGAGCAGGTTCATCCATAACATTCTCTGTAGAGGAACAGGAGCCCGAAAAGACATCATCATTGGAATCCATCACAATCTGGACTACGATTTTATTCTTACTTGGGCTATCAATTCTTATTATAATTCGCAAAAAAGTATTCCCACCACAGGAATCGGATTTCGTAAAATGGTCTGATGCTAAATCGTATGATGATTAACCATTCATTAAAAAACTGTGAATTGTAGCAAAGAATGGTGAGTCTATGTTTTCTGATGCTGTGAAAGGTCTGCCAACGGAACCTAAAAGTGTCCCTAAATCTGTTTATTTAGAACGTCAACAACGTTTTCTTTCCCAGTTAACCACCTCTGACTTGGTGATTATCACTACGCCTCCGGAAGCTGTTCGGAGTAATGATGTGACATATCCGTACAGAACCTCTAGCGATATGCTTTACTTCGTAGGATGGACCGATCCAGAATCGGTTCTTATCTTTCACCACGATGATTCCAAGTGGATTTCTCATCTATTCGTACAACCCAAAGATACACTCAAGGAAATTTGGGAAGGACGACGCCCCGGAGCAGAGGGTGCAAAACTTGGATGGTCTGTTGATGAGGCATCCTCTATACATGACTTAGAAGAACATCTAGATACGTTTCTTTCGGACTGTTCAACTGTTCATATACGAACAGGAATTAGTACCGGTATTGATTCTATTGTACTCTCCTCAATTGAGCGCAGAGATCGTAGCCGTCAGCATTTTGGTACTGGTCCGGTCTCGCTTGAAGATCCAAGTCGTAGGATTGCTGAGATGCGTCTTCGTAAATCGCCTGAAGAGATTGAATTAATGCGCTATGCAGCAGACGTCTCATCGGTTGCTCATGAATTGGCAATGAAGGCCAGCAAAGATGGTATTTCTGAATATCAACTTCAAGCCATTATTGAGGGCTTTTTCGTTTATGGGGGGACAAGTGGGTGGGCATATCCATCAATTGTTGGCTGCGGTGAAAATGCGACTATCCTCCATTACACTGTCAATGAATCCAAGTGTAAAGGTGATGAAATAATTCTCATTGATGCTGGTGCTGAATACAAAGGTTACGCAGCAGATATTACTCGTTCTTGGCCAATTGGTGGAACATTTAGTGATGCACAAAAAGAAATTTATCAGATTGTTCTTGATGCTCAAGAGCAAGCAATAGCAGCTTGTCGTGTTGGTAATCCATATAATCAACCCCATGAAGTTGCTCGTACTGTTTTGGCAGAAGGTCTAATCCGATTGGGTATCATAAATCAAAGTCTTGAAGAAGCGTTAGACTCTCAAACAGGACAACTAAAAAATTGGTATATGCACAATACCGGCCATTGGCTCGGTCTTGATGTACACGATGTAGGTGTTTACAAACCAGATGG
>QQSG01000136.1:0-7016 GCA_003602665.1 Candidatus Poseidoniales archaeon | reverse complement strand
AAGCAATGACATTTACCGTCTATCAAACCAAGAATGTCTTACTTTGTATGATACTGCTCCTCTTCATCAGCTGATGAACGCGGCACATCATAGAAGGAAGTTACATAATCCTAGCAATAAGGTGACATACCTCGTGGATCGCAACATAAATTACACAAACGTGTGTACAATCAACTGTCAGTTCTGTTCATTCTATCGACCACCAGGCCATGAAGAAACGTATACGCAAACGTATGATGAAATACGCCAACGAATCATAGAATTGGAAGCAATTGGAGGATCCCGAATATTGATGCAAGGTGGAGTGAATCCCGATCTTGATATCGAATGGTATATTGGCCTAATCCAGGAACTAAGAGTACATCATCCAACAATCGATTTGGACTGTTTTTCGCCAATAGAATTAGAGGGGATTGCTGAAGTTACCAATAGTTCTACTCTTGAGGTGCTCATACGCTTCAAAGAAGCTGGCATGCATGGTCTGCCCGGAGGCGGAGCCGAAATGCTTGTCGAAACAGTACGGACAGATGTATCTCCAAAGAAAGGTCATCCTGATAATTGGCTTCGAGTAATGGAAGAAGCTCAATCCTTGGGGTTGACGACCAGTGCTACAAACGTTATAGGATTCGGTGAGACGAATTCGAATAGAATCGAACATTTGGATAGGATTCGTCAGCAACAAGAACGAGTGCAATCACAAGGGCACATTGGTTTCACATCCTTTATTGCTTGGCCAGTTCAACTTGAAACGAATACGTTTGGAAAAAGAAACAAAGGGACAAATCGATTTGAACTTGGTGCTGGTGCTAGTGAATACCTTCGACATGTAGCAATATCGCGATTATTCCTCGACAATGTTCCGCACATACAGGCATCTTGGCCTACAATGGGTATGGGTGTCGCCCAGATGGCATTGCTAGGAGGGGCGGACGATGCAGGTTCAACAATGATGGAAGAAAATGTAGTTTCAGCATCAGGTACCACGAAGTTCAGTGCATCTGAACAGGAATTGCAAACTTCAATTATTCGTTCAGGTTTCTCTCCCCAAAGACGCAACAGCGATTATGTTCATCTCGATACACCCGACACAACGACCTCATTACCTGATGCTATGTGCTTGCCACCAAATCAGGTTGTAGAATTGGTGTAATACACGACCCAAATTTCTGCAACGATGTTTCTGCCACCTTTACTTGATTCTCCAGTAGGATTGTATTCTTGACCATTGAACAATCCCCTATACGTCATTTCGTTCATTTGACCATTATAATCAACCCAAGATGAGATGTCATAAGACCATTGCTTGACATCTTGACCTGCACACCATCCTGCTCGGCCAAATGGCCAAGAACCGAATTGATTAGCAACAACACCGTTATCTATTTCATTTTCACAACCCGTATTTGAATTTACGATTGGATGCCACTCATAGGCATGATGATTATCGATGTAGTAATGATGTTCATGATCACAAAATTCAGCACAATTTGCATTATCCTGTTGGAAACCATGGCCGGTAATTGTTGCGACAATTTCTACTCTGGTAGTGTTCTCTGGAATGGTGAAATTTAAACTTCGAACATACCGACTTTCGTTGTTGTAGGTACCATCGAACTGTCCTCCCGTAAACCCAAATGTCGCATCATGTGCTCGTTCTCCGCTTCCCCAATTTGAGAATAAGAATTTAATTGTCATATCACCCTTATTCGCTCCTTTGTAACGAAATCTGCGAGTATCATCATCCTCTAACATGAACAGGTATGGGCTGATGTCGGTAAGCCAGCGTCCTTCACGCCCATATGTTGTGATCCATCGCATGAATTCAGTTCCACATTGTGAGGAATTATTAGCATCGCATATGTAGAGGTGGGCGAGATAATCCCACTCATGACATCCTCCATAGGAATTATCACTCTTTTGGAAACGATTGCTGCGATCATCACAAGCATGTTCATGAAAAACTTCGAGCGTGTCATATGATGACATGTTATCTGGCATGCTGAACGTAGCATTTCGATAGGAGTTGTGATTAGAACCCCATCCCCCTGCATGCCTCTCGAAATCATACAATGTGACAACATCAATTCCTGAATCGTGCATTCGAATCTCAGGCTCAAACTCCGCATTCCACTGATGTGGTTCATACGCATAGTGGTTTGGATCATTCGTTTGAGAAATCCAAGCATAGATCGATCCAGTCTCTCTGGCTCTTTGAAAACGGTCAATTCCTATAAAAAATGGGCTATTAATATTGGATATCATCTCCCCAAGTCCACCTTGGATGTTACTTGCATCCATGTCGATGTAATGGATACGACCAGACCATTTTTCTTCCTCGCTTGGATTCAACCGAGCTTCAACATCACTTTTTCTTGATGTAATATCATTGTGATATGAGGAGTCAAATGAGCCATAGAAAAGATGCGTATTGTCAGGAAGATTTCGAATAAAAGTCCCTGGATTCGTAGCCCATGTTCCAGAATTGGAATTCCCATTTGAGTCAGTATACTTGAACATGAATAGATAGACATCATTTCCTGTCCATTTGTTTTGAAACGTGAACGTTCCATCGAGTGTTGGAACCGTAAAAGTCGGAACAACATCCATTGGCCCACTTACTGTGGTTCCAGATGTCCAAACAATTGGTTTCTGATTAATTGCACATCCTTGAACGTCAATGGTCCACTTTGAAGGGCTATTTTCACAGATATCGACATTCGCAAAAACGCCATCACCATCTAAATCAGCACATCCAGCACCATTGACTAGCAATCCAGAAGGTGTTCCTTCGCATTGGTCCATGAGGTCATTAATACCATCTCCATCTGAATCCCGTTCGACTGCTGCACATCCGAATTCATCAACATCGGTTGCTCCTAGAGGTGTGAAAGGGCATTGATCTAGAACTGCACCAGTTGCATTTACATCCCGAATGCTATCATTATCATCATCATCGTCTTCTGTTGTGTCATAGCAACCGTCCATATCAAAATCAGTATTGGAATTTCTTTCATTTGCCCAATTCGACCTTCCCTTAGGACACAAATCATCTGCGTCTAGAGAACCATCATTATCATCATCAGAATCTTCTAGTAAATCGTGACATCCATCTTGATCCCAATCATTGTATAGATTTGCCGGCCAATTTACTTCTCCATTCTGGCACGTATCGTCGGAATCAAGGATACCGTCTCCATCATCATCATCATCGTTGGTGTCATCGTTACAACCATCACTGTCTCTATCGTTATTGAGTGTGCTTTTCCATCCAAGTATTGAATCACAGCCATCGTTTATGTCGAGTATTCCATCGTTGTCATCATCATCATCTTCATCGAAATCCCTGCATCCATCCTGATCGACGTCATTTTGTTGATTTGATGCCCAACCATCTTCTTCTCCGATTCCATCTGGACACAGATCTGCATCATCTAATATTCCATCTCCATCAACATCATTATTCGCTTCGATGATAATCGTCGTATTTCCAAAACTCTCAGATTTGGTGAATTCTCCGCAATTTGCATGTGTTGTGACAACAAAGGATTCAGAGCGGAAGTCTAACTCAGAGAGGATGTGGGTAAACGATCCATCGTCTTGAATAGATAAGGGATATTCTGTAGAAACCTCTCCCTCAGGAATACTGATTTGTGCAACGCATGATTCCAGAGATTCATGCAAGATTAATCCTTTAACGAAAAGCATTGATGATTCAGCTATGAGATATTGTGGTACAATCACCGATGTCGTACCTTCATCTGGGGTGCGAACTTCAACAGTATTCGTCATCACAATCGTTTTTCCCTCAGAGGGAATAATCTGAAGTTCTATGAGAAAAGTGCCAGGTACGTTCGGTAAGAGTATAATGGAAATGTAGGTTGATTTTTCTGTAACACTCCAATCTGCGGCGTTTACACTTGAATTTGAGTGAGTAATTGACTTCTCAAGAGTGAATGAACCTTCTCCCTTCGTTTCGAGAAGAATTTTTAATTCACTGATTTCACCGATTTCTCCCATTATAATTTCCTGATCCCATGATGCCTCTATGGTGTATGGAATTTCTACTGGTTCTTCCTTCTCGATATCATCGTTTGAATCACCGCTTCCAAAACAACCTGAAAGCATTAACAGTGAAAGGAAAATTGCAGCTGCACCATTTTTGCCCATGGCTATACATCAATGCTTAGGACATGAACCTAACGCTTGCCGATGAAGAAATGTTCAGTCCTAGAATCATTGACAACGAGACTGTTCAAACTCACTTTAGTAGATGGAAACTGAACTCGAACGGGCATCACCCAGAGAAGCGGCATGTTCTTTTTCCTTTTTATTTTGATAATGAGTTCCCAGTGTATGCGGAGTAATTCTGAATTTACTGTTCCTGGCCACATTGTTGGGGGTGGTGTGAGTTCGAATTTGCCATCATCATCAAGTATCTGACCACCGCCCTCTTCTGAAAATCTCATCGGTCTGAGGAATACGCCTCCGGGGATATCTTGCCTCTCCATAGGAGCGTCTTCACCACCTGCAGTTCCATCATCAAGCCCTTCTTCCCAGTGATGTGGGAGTGGTGTTGAAAGCCCAACTGGTGGTTGCTCGTCCAATTTCCTTCCTGATAGCTCAACCAATGCCGTTCTTGATGGTGGCAAGGTCCCAACGTGCCAATGGATAGAGATAGATTTCCAATCATCACGTCGTTCAGGAATAGTGCATTTCCCACGAATGGATTTACCACTTTGAACCTGTGATTCGAGTACAATGTTGGGAGATTGTGCTGGATTTTTAAAATAATCCTGCTGTTTTCTTAAATCGATAAAATTAGCGATTATTCTCAACAGCAATGGCATCAAGAGGAAAGGTACAACAACCACAGTTAATATTGGGTAATCTAACAGACCCAAGCGAATACTCTTCGTTCCCAAACTTGGAATTCCGAAGGCACTGAGTATGGGTTCAATGAATAAATATGTGAGAGTGACTAGAAGTAGAATCACTGCGAAATTAATTAATCTTCTCGCAACAGAATGAAGATTATTTGGAATGATATACCACCCTCTCCTTTGTTGGTCTACAAGATTGACAAAAGCGGAATCATCAACTAATACCTTAGGTTCTTCATTCCACTGTTCGTTATCGTTAGAAACAATAGATCGCTCAAGCAACCATCCTTCTTCACTTTGGATAACGAACTCCGGAAATTTGCTATGAACTTGTTCTTCAGCAAGATCAATGTGTAACCTTTCTTCAACAATCGGTACAGAAACAGGTTTCCAACGATGATGGTCAAAAGGTGGATACCTTACTTTATGAATGATATTCCATTTACCCATAAGACTGCCTCAGGTGAAGAGTAATTTTACTCCAGCTTGGAACGCTAATTTTCTGAAAGCAGGTACTTTACGCAATAATGCCATGCCTAATGGTACTGGTTTTTCGATATCTCCTACTGAGTTAATCAGTTCAATGACCTCAGGTTTAGCAAAGTTAGCAAAATGCTGGTCTAATTCTTCATCCGTACGAGTTGATACGAGGAGATCACGCAGCGCTCGAGCTCTGTCTTGCTCTTTTTTCATCTTAGGCCATGATGCCTTTGTAACCGATTTGAGATCTTTTTCAGTGAGTTTGTCATTATTTATTGCGATAACAAGTTTATCCACAATTGATGAAATTTGTTTGAATCCCGGGCCGAGCCCTCCTCCAGTTGTTGGCTTAGCCATGCCTGCTGCATCGCCAAGAACCATGACTCGTTCTTTGAACGGACGTCGAATCATTCCAGATGGAACAGGTCCACAATAGCGTGCAGTTTCTCGAACATTTTCAAATCGATCCTTCCATAGTGGATGCGCAAGTAAATCATTGTAACAGTCAAGTATCGTTTTTCCATCCAACATATCTGCTTTTGACCATAGTCCTATTCGGTGTGTATCATTACCAGATGGTATTACCCAAGCAAAAAATCCTGGAGCAATTTCAGAACCACTGTACATCTCTAGCCAGCGATTCTTACCCTCATATCCTACAACTTCTGTTTGAAAGCCAACCATCATTTCTTTTGGATGACCCATTTTGAATTTCCTCCGTACCCATGAATGGGCTCCGTCACAACCAATGAAGAGTTTACAGGAAACATCTCGTTCATGGTTAGTACGTTGATTCTTAATGGTCACAATGACTCCATCAGGGTGTATTTGCGCATCGCTTGGTTGAGATTCGAGAACAATATCTGCCCCCGCTTTCAGGCCTTGTTGAACGACTTCTTGATCAAATCGTTTTCTACAAACAACATATGTACGCAAATCTCCATCTTTTCCTACGGGGACAAGTTTACCGGAGGGGCCATGAATTAAGGCACCGTCCACATCTTGAACAACTGTTCCGTATGCTTCTACAGCATGCATTGCGCTTGGAGTAACAAGGCCTGCGCATTGGAATGGACGTCCGATTTCAGTGTGCTCTTCGATCATCAATACTGATAATCCTCTCTCACAAAGAAGGCGCGATGCATAGCCTCCAACAGGGCCAGCGCCGACAATGACAACATCATAGTCGTAGTCCATGGTTGGTTTGATGGGACTGACTTCATGAAGTTTTTTCCGAATTCAACGTTTTGCGAAGCGATAACCGATTCTCTGATTCTTTTTGAGATAAAGAATTGCAGTGTATGGGTTTCCGGTTTTCTTTGCAATGAGATCATCAAATGGTCCAACCTCACCTTTTTCGATTAATATTTTGGCTTCTTCTCGAGTGAGTTCCCTCTTTCCAATTTCACGAGGTATGTCGATTTTACAACCCGATGCGCTTGTTTTGGGACGATAGTGAGTTTCTGTCTCAAAGATTTCTGTTTTAAATTTCGGGCAGATTGCAACAACACCAGGTTGAACTTCGAATTTTCGGGCATCTGCTGCTGGTTCTCTTGGTGGGAATTCAAAGCCGACTTTATTTCCATCGAGAATTAAGAAAGCTGGGAATGGGCGTCCCTTTCGAGAAATGAAATTCTCAATGAGAGGTGATTTTCC
>QQSG01000135.1:41171-43282 GCA_003602665.1 Candidatus Poseidoniales archaeon | reverse complement strand
GCTTCACTATCGAGACAGCCATAAATGGGTTCAGTTTCATTGACGGTTTGATTCACTGAAAAATTCATTTCAACAATCGTTATTGAATTTGCAGGTATGTTCAGAATCGAATCTTCATAAACAGATTCACCAAAACGAACACGGTCATTTTGACTAAATCCATCCCAATTCCATTCAGATCCTCGATTGAGAATAATGTTCATGGTTTCATCCTCATGTGTCATTGCGTACACCAATCGATCTGCTTCTGCATGAACTGTTGAATAAACACCACGCCGAAGAGCAACGGATTCTTGTCGTAATTGACCAATATCCTGTATCGCTTCAAAGAGATTATTTTCGAGAGTTGACCACGTTGAAGAATTACGATACATGTGGCGATTATCTGGATCTGCTCCTCCGTATTCCCCGTACTCATCTCCATAGTAGAGTAAGGGTGCCCCTGGTGTTGTAAGCAACCATCCATAGGCTTGGAGAGAGACATTGTATGCATCAGAATCCCCTGGCTGACCAGGTAGTCCATCCTCGAACCATTGGTGATATGCGTCACTTGTTCCAGTATCGGCACGACTTGCAAGTCGTGGAACATCATGGCTGCCAACATATGGCACCATCACTGAGCCTGGTGTGTACTGATCTTGACTTCTGTTTGTCCAATAATCAAGGTGTTGATAATCTTCACTTCCTTGTACAAATACACTATCGACGACTGCATGATAGAGTACGAAATCAGCTTGACCATCGAGTCCTTCAGCCCCCATGTAGGAATTAATCGCTCCATACTGTTCTTGATTTGCTTCAAGCGAATGACCCGACCAGCCCATAGCAGTTTCACCCTTGAGATAATAATCGGTTCCGACCGTCTCAAATCTCTGATTTATTTGAGCAACAAGATTACGAATAGCAAGGTCTTCAACATGCTTTACAGCATCGACTCGAGCACCATCCAAATCAAAGGTTTCAATCCACCAAAGAGCATCTGAGATGAATTGCTCCGATGCATTTCTGTCTTTCCAATTCACATCGGGCATGTATGATGTAAATTGACAATCAAGTCGGTGCTCTGTCCAATCACAATTCGTGGTTCCGCACTGGCATCCAGCATTGAACCAATTAGGATGATCTTGAACGTAACTGTGATCTTCATGAACATGATTTACGACGAAATCCATCATAACACGAATTCCTGAGTCATGAGCCATCTCAACCAAATGTTTGAGTTCCGTATCGGTACCAAGACGCGGTTCGATACCTCGTGCTTCAGTTGGCCAATATCCATGAAAAGCTGAGACATCATGAACCCCATCAGATGCTTTGCCAGTCCCAGTTGCGGCTGTATTGAATGGAGAAAGCCATAGAGCATTAACTCCTAGTTCAGAGAAATATCCAGATTCAATCATACTTGTAACTCCTGCAAAGTCACCTCCAAGCCAATCCGCTCCATGGGCAGCAAACGTTGTATTTCCGTCATTGGAAGTGTTGCCATTAACAAATCGATCAGTCATAACCATGTAGATCAATGCATCATTCCATTCAAAGGAAGAACCCTCACCAATCCAGAACGGTACAAGCAAGTCATACGCTTCATTTCCATTTACATCATAACATTCCAGATGAATCGTATGTTTTCCATCCGAAAGATGCGAGAGATCAAATGTCCACTGTAACAATGACGAATCCCAATCTGCACCGGTAATTTCCGAAGGGATTCCATCTGGCAATCCGCCTCCAGACCCTGGAATGAAATCGATGAGGAGGGTATTATTGAGAAGTTCAGCAGCAAATTGGGGACGTTCGTGGTTCTTGACGCGTAATAATGAATTTTCGATTCCATCACAATAACTGCGTTCGGAGTTGGATGGGTCAAAAATATAGTCCCCATCCACAATGAACTTGTAGCAATATAAGCCTTCAGACAATTCTAGCTCCGCAGTCCAAACACCGTTAAGTTCCACTAATTCTGTTTCAGTATTCCAATCCCATTCTCCAAGGATGGATACGTTATCTGATTCGCCATGATACTCGATTGTGAGCGTTTCAGAAGTTGTAACAACATCTCCTTCAACATCTTGGGAGGCGAATGGTATGAATGGCATCATAAGTATGAGAAA
>QQSG01000135.1:40565-40981 GCA_003602665.1 Candidatus Poseidoniales archaeon | reverse complement strand
AGAATTGCGATTCGATCTGCTAGCGTCATGGCTTCTATTTGGTCATGGGTAACATAGATTGTCGTAGTCCCAAAAGCATCGTGCAGTCTACGGATTTCTTTCCTCATTTGATGACGGAGTTCAGCATCCAAATTGGAAAGTGGTTCATCCATGAGGAGTACCTTTGGACGTCGTACGAGGGCTCTGCCTAGGGCGACTCTTTGACGTTGCCCTCCGCTCAATTCCTTGGGTTTTTTATCAAGATGATCGGAGAGTTCGAGTACACCTGCAATCTCTTCGATTCTGTTTTTTATCTCATCCTTATTGAGTTTCAATTCTCCTTTGGCCATTCGAAGTCCAAAAGAAAGATTGTCTCGAATCGTCATGTGTGGGTAGAGAGCATACGATTGAAAGACCATCCCAAGATCACGAGCACC
>QQSG01000135.1:31615-40537 GCA_003602665.1 Candidatus Poseidoniales archaeon | reverse complement strand
TCAATCATCACATCGCCATCTGTGATGTCTTCCAAACCTGCAAGCATTCTCAGAGTGGTAGATTTACCGCAACCTGAAGGTCCTAACAAGACGAGGAACTCACCATCATTGATTTCTAAATCAAGTCCCTTGACGGCTTCAAAGCCATCTTCGTATGTTTTTGTAACGTTCTTAAAATTCACTTCAACCATTGTATCACCCTTTCACTCCACCTGCAGATAGCCCATCGATGAGGAACTTCTGGAAGAATAAGAACAGTAACGCAACTGGAAGACTAACCAATACGCTGGCTGCAGCAAAGTCACCCCAAGCCTGACCAGTCGAAGAGATCAGAGAAGCCAAACCAACAGGAAGAGTGTACATATCATTCGAAGTGTTGAACGTTAACGCGAGAAGGAATTCATTCCATGCGGCGAGGAAACTGAACAGAGCGGTGACTGCTATGGCAGGTGTTGACAAAGGCAATACAACCTTGGTAAAGACCTGGAATTGATTGCATCCATCGAGGGTTGCAGCCTCTTCAAGTTCTCTTGGAATTGTATCAAAGAATCCTTTCAACATCCAAACACACAACGGCAATGCCGTTACACAATAAGCGAGTATGAGGCCGAGATGTGTGTTCAAAAGACCAAGTGTTTTCATGACAAGGAAATACGGAACAAGAATGATGATACCAGGGAACATTTGAACCAACAAAAAGGCAAACATGGAAACATCGCGTCCAGTGAACTTGTATCGGCTAAAGGCATATCCTGCTGGTATTGCGATGGTTAAGCCGAGGAGAGAAGTGCCAACGCTTACAATAAGCGAGTTAACAAACCAAATCCAAAATGAATCTCCTTGCAATATCTTCGAAAAGTGTTCA
Organism: Candidatus Poseidoniales archaeon; assembly: GCA_003602665.1. GTDB lineage: Archaea > Thermoplasmatota > Poseidoniia > Poseidoniales > Poseidoniaceae > MGIIa-L2. Next base: position 39,672 of record QQSG01000135.1, on the reverse strand, counting down.
GTTGAGAAAGAATCTCCGATCTCACCACCGAGTGCATTTCCAGGGGAGAAGGCAATGTCGATGATCCATAGCAATGGAATAACTGTAATGAGAACGAAATGCAGCAAGATCAGGTGTGTCGAGATTTTCTCATGTTTGTTTATTGTTTTGAAATTACGAAGTAATCCGAATTCGATAGCAGAAGTGGACAATTTGTTTGAAGTCCAGACAGTAACTGCTCGATTCGAAAGCCACCATAGTGAAAGACAGGAGGGTATTATGGACCATGCATGCATCCAGATATCAAAAACAGAGAGTGAAGAAGAGCCTAATCTGAACAATCCAATGCCAATGATAAGTGCACTCAAAGCAAGAGAAATATTTCGTTTACCGAGTTCATGGACCTGTGGAAGGCTTGCTCGTAATGCAGCGAACAGAACGCATATGAGTAATCCGAGGAAGAGAGAAAGCGAATCGTCTCGGAGCACTTCAACTGTGAGCAAAAGGAGATTGACAATGAATGCTACAACAAGCCATGTTCGCAAGGTGAGTACTTCCACAGGAACGTACCAATCACGCATGAGTTGAGATTCGGTCATGATGAACCCTCCGTTGCATTTGTTTGTTTCATGTACGTCCAAGAGAAGGCTAAAAGCATGAGGAATATGATNNNNGACCAAGCAGCAGCGACCCCGTAAGCACCTTCTCTAAAGGCAACATCATAGACGTATGTGATAAGAATATCCGTTTGCCCAGGTTCTCCAAAGTACAAATTTGGACCTCCATCGGTCATGAGATAGATGACGTTGAACATATTGAATGTCCAAATGAATCCAAGTAACGTAAGAGGAACTAATGCACTTCTTAGATTTGGCAGCGTAAGATGTCTAAATGCATCCCAACCAGTTACTCCATCAAGTTCAGCAGCTTCGTACATATCCTTGGGCAGGGCTTGAAGGGCACCGCTTATGGACATCATCATGAACGGAACGCCTAGCCATATATTAACCAGAATAACAACGATTTGAGCCCCTGTCGGATCAGATAAGAAATCAATATTGGTTCCAAGTAAATCATTGATGAACCCATCTGGTTGGAACATACCTCTCCAAACCAGTACTGAGATGTATGAAGGTACTGCCCATGGCAAAAGAAGTAAAGTTCTGTAAGCCGTTTTCCCACGAATCGATGTTTTCTGGAGAAGTACTGCGAGGAACAATCCAATTCCGATGTGAGCAGTAACGTTCACGACAGTCCATACAAGTGTGAAAAGTGTAACACGAATAAAGCCAGATGCAGTGAGAACATCCCAGAAATTTGACAGCCCAATGAAGGATTGTTCCCCAAGATGAGTTTGGTCCGCATCTGTAAACGACAGCCAGAACCCATAGATGACTGGATAGAACGTAAGAACTGCGAGAGCAAGTAATGCAGGGGCAATATAGGCATGAGCCAAACGTGAATTGGTTCGATTCAAGCGTTGATCTCTCCAACGCCCATAGCTGAGTAAAACAATCAATGAAAGGACAATTGCACCTAATGCAAACATGACTGGAGAGGTGTCTCCTGCACTTGGTCGTTGATCCGAAACCGAAGTACTACCAATAGTTGAATAGAACAATTCACCATCAGCATAGACATCAATGGTGTGTTCAATGTTGGGAATCATACCAGTTAGGGAGCAGTTCAAATTTGTTGCAAGAGTTGGAATAATGCGAATTTGCCCGAACTGATTTAATTCTTCACCGTTTGAAGAACACGAATCATATCCTGAATTCGAGACTCCAAGTGCATCACTAACAATAAATTGCGTGTGCAAGACTTCGTCGACGTAAATGCTGTAATTCGACACAGTTTGATTTAATTGAAATTCCAGAGGAATCGTGCGATATCCTGTATTGGGCTGTAGGGGAGCGGCTTTCTGCAAACCATCTATTTGAGAAATAAGTTCGTCATTAGCGTTAGTAAGCGCATCCTCAGTTGTTGAAATCTCACTGTATGCTTGTTCAAAGGCTGTTGAAAGTGGATCGTAAACCAGTGACATTGCTCGAGTCGTTGGAGCAGGTGTTCCAAATTTGGTTTGTTCAAGGAATCCTCGAATGACATCATCGCCAAGAATGTCCTGATCGTTCTCGAGTTCTGAATGGGTTGGCATGGTGTATGTTTCAAGGGCGAAATCCTTCTGAACCGAGGATGAAGACAGCCATAGGGCCAATTCTGTTGCTGCAATTTTATGATCGCTTTGCTTACTCACAGACCAGCCTTTGTATGTTACAAGAGGAGACATGCGGTCACCTGAATCATCGACAATTGGTAGAAGCGTTTGACCTATGCTGAGGCGACTGGCTTCATATGTGGCCCAATTCCAAGGGCCATCGACGATCATTGCAGCCTTCGAGGAAATGAATTGATTCTTCATTCCTTCAATTTGAGTACCCGTTGCAACAACACCATGTTCTAATTCTAAATCAAGCATCCATTCCATAGCTTCAGCAGAACCATTAGAATCGAGAGTAGGTGACCCAGAATCATTGAACAGTGAACCTCCAAAACCTTCCTGGATTGGGAACCACCAATATGCAGATTTTACTGGAAGGGCTAATCCTTGAACATCTTGATACGTTAATTGCTGAGCTGCATTTAGTAAGTCATCATGTGTCCAAGACTCATCTGGATAATCTAAACCTTGAGCATCAAAAAGGGCCTTGTTGTAAATCAGGGAAAGACAATCCTGGCTCGCAGGAACACCGTACAGAGCCTCCCCATAGCGCATTGCTTGGATTGCACGCTCTTCAAAGTTCGATCTGTCTTGTGGAGTGAGATGTGGGCGTAAATCTTCCAAAAGTGGTAGGCTATCAACACGAATTTCTCCTATAGCGCCGAGTTGATCACTGGATAATCGCATCAAATCTGGAGCTTGGCCTCCTTGAGCCGCTGTCATAAACAGTTGGTCTGCATTCCCAAATGGAACCATTGTAATGTCTACAGAAACATTTGGATTATTGGCTTCAAAGGCTTTGACAGCATTCGTAAACACTTCTTCTTCCTTACTCTCTGCAGCAAATGTGTGCCATATATCAAGCGTGATTTCGCCTGGAGACGATGAGTTGTTATCACCATTGTTCGAATCATCGCCATCAAGGCATCCTGGTAAAATGAAAAGCAAGGACAAAAGAAGGGCGAAAGTTCCCTTACGAATTAGAGCCTGTTGGCACTCTTCGCCCATGGTGCTTCGTTGTTTACCATCCAATTAAACAAATCTCTTGTAACAAAGAAATTCAAACCTCTAACTGGAATGAAAGGATAATGGTAAACGTCCTATGTCCATCCATTCGAGATGTAGGAGAGTTTTCATTTCCGTTTTCGCTGCTTGTCTCCAACGTTTTCTCATCGTACGTTCTGCACTTCGACTTGGCAGAGGAGGTGAGGAAAAATGATTGAACTCAGAGAGGGAACTAGGTATCGGAGAGTCTTCCCATTCCACACCCCATAAGATAAGCCATTCTGGAGGTGCAACACCAAAGTCTACAGGTATCTCAGGATGGTGAATTGCAGACTTCACCTGCTCAGGAGTAAGTTCTCCAAGTGCCATCTGATGAATTGCCATTGCAGTTCGTCGAACTTGATTCCAAAGGAATGCTTCACCAATAATCTCGAACCCAACAGTTCTTCCATCGACAATCCAAGGTGTGCAAGAGAGTATTGTTCGGATAGGATTCTTCCCTGGTTCAAGTCGTGCGAAATTCGTTGCGTCATAGGTTCCTTCAAACAAGGAAAGCCACTCAGAAAGTACTTCTCCCGGATCATTCCAGAATTCAATTCCTTCAAGCCTGTAGCGATAGGTTCGATGTAAAGCAATTCGTGGATTCCAATCGAATCCGACTTCACGTACATCAAGGAAGGCAATATCATGTGGGAGCAAGTCATCTACTGCACGAATGAACTTTCTTGGCGTGATACTTTCCCACAGGGAGGTTGCAATGCGAACTGTTCCGCCATTGAGCCTTACATGGACGCCAGCATCTGTCCGACTTGAAAGAATGAGATTGTGTTCTTCCTTTGTTTTTGAAATCCATCCAAGTGTCTGAAATACACGTATTAATTCACCCTGGACCGTAACAACATCTGGTTGAATTTGGCTGCCGTGATATGAATCGCCCAGATAGCCAATTCGAAAATGCAGACGTGTTTCTGCATTCGACATCGAGTTCCCCTCAGTCATCGCTTCCGAGAACTTCAATGGCTTCTTCTGGAGTAAATCCGAGTCCGCCTACAGCCCAAATCAAAGCTTGCTTGAGCCATGGTTGGATGGTTGGTGCCTTGCGTGAAGGATCCATAACTTCAATCGCGTCTACGAGATTGCGACTTGCTTGGTAAAGAGCATCGTCAACAGGGATGTCTTCAATTTCGAGTTTCTTAGCATATCGTTGGAATTCTTTTACTGCAACAGGAACACGTCGGCATTCAAGTGCAAATGATGCGAAATCAGCGATATACTCGACATTTTCTTCATCGAGTTGCATTGCTTTCTTGTAGGACATCATGATTTTACCACCTGGGATAACATCCTCCTGTTCTTCCATGTTTAGCATATTGGCAAACTCAGCAAAGGTGTGATGCAGGTTTGCGTTATCCTTGTGTGAACGTAGTTTAGAATCGAGGTTATCAACTGCTCCTTTCAGGTCACCTGAACGAAACAATTCGATTGCTTCAGCCATTATCTCATCACTCATTTTTCTCTCTCCATTTCAGTGGACAAACCATTGGCTTTTGAACAAAGCGGTTCAGTCTTGTCCTTCTTCCTTCGTCAAAATCTCTGCAAGATTGTCTAATTTTGTCGACTGGCTATGCTTTTTATGCATCTCGTTAAGCATGGTCTTGGTGTCTTCCCAGCCACGAATTTTGAAGAAACAGTGTTTTGGATCTGGGCGAACTGTTCGGATTGTTCGTTGGTAAAACATGAGAGCGAAGAAAGAACGAATGAGACTCTTTCCAGCTTTTTCGACATTCCCATCATTTTCGTTTGAAGATACGTTTGGAGAAATTCCAACACTTCCACCGACAGATTCCTCTACGATTCCAATACCTGAGTCTGTCAAAATGGTCAAAGTAGCATATCCTGTCATTGTACCAACTGGCGTTCGCTCCACTTGAACCTCTGAGATACGATCAAAGAGAATTCTGCGATGTGCACGGCTTAGTAAGAAGGCGTGCTTGAAGATGACTGCATTGCTTGTGATTGCATAATCAAAACTGCGTTGGTAATAGAAAACGAGTGCCCAAAAGGTGACTGTCAACATGATTCCTGCAATAAGGAAATTGTAGTCAAAGCCAAGGAAGCGTTCGACGTCAGAATCCGAGAATAAGTCACGAATTAATGCGATAAGTCCGTCGATTTGGATAAGTACGGGAAGGAGGGTTGCGACAAGTAACCACACAGTCACCCACTTACCTGATGTGGATGTATTCAACATTCTATTGAACCACGTAATTGTTGCCATGACAAGAACAAAACCGAATGGTAGTGCAGATCCTCCAAGTTCCATAAGCCAAACAATCGCTTTAGCAATACCACCCGAATCCTCGTTTACCAACATGTCTGGTTTCCAAAAGATAACATGAACTCCAAAAACAAGCAGCCCAAGAACATACATGTTGAGGAAACCTACTCCGCTCGGTTGCTTTGTAAGCAGTACTTCCTCTCCATCGATTAACTTGAATCGACTTTTCATATCTTCTTGAGTATCAGCCGTAGCTTTTTCATCTGAATCTGTTTGAACAGTTGCTTCTTCTGTTGCCTCTGTATCTTCGCTCATGTCTATGCCTCAAAGTTCTCTTATCATACTGGGTCATAAGTCCTCCGCCATCTTTTGAAACGATTTGGCTGAGTTTTTATCAATGGAGAAAGCCCCAACTATGTTCTGCATTTCCTCGTAACCAGTCATAATCTGATTTCAAACGAACGCCAAACTCATCTTCAATTTTTAATTCCTTTACCACAATCGGGTATTCGTTGTAGGTAAGATGAGACCACATACCACCTCTTGTAGGTTGATGAAAATCCCAATGAGCACGTTCTACTGCTTGTGCAGAGATGTGGATTGACGTTCTTCCGTTCATCATATGGACATCGAAAAGTGGCAAATCGTTTGACTGCTTTCCTTTTTTGACCGATACAATCTCGAAGCGTTCACTTCGCTTATTTTTGACATCATGAAAGAGTCCTCCTTGACTCAATGCGATATGAGAGATGTCCCTCTTTTTCCAAGCCCTTGCATCTCTGCTTAACATCGTAAGCGAAGCATGAGGAAGAAACCAATCCAGATAGGAACCATCTGAAAAATGGAGCATGCCCCAGTACCAAGGTACACTTGGAGCTTGAACACATACCTTCTGAAAATACGCAGTTCCGTTAACGGATTCACCATCGATGAGCCCGGATACTTTCGTACCATGTAACCGGAGAATATCGTAGCCCATATTCGCAGCATAGGTGGCATTCGCTTGTCGAGCCGTTGACATTGCCGGATTCCATGGTGTCAAATCCAGTTGCACAGATTGTATTGGACTTTTATCGGACAAATTCAAATTGAGCCAAAATTTTGACCGATCTTCAACCATTCCCATTGAACAATCTGAGTCGATGAGAGGGACAACTGCTCCACCTCCAAGACTAGACTTCGATGATGAAGGCCAGGATGGATGATGGGCAGGAAGAACGACCATATCACACACCTGACTTATGATTTCATCATGCATAACTGAACCATCAAACCACCATGCACAAACCATTCCATCAAGTCGAATTGCACCTTGCTCATCAAAGCCAGGTTTTCCCTTTGGGTTCCAGGTGACATCGTTGACTCGAACCATTTCGTTGTCCTTTGTGGACCATAAGACCATCAATTGTTTCCCAGGTTCAATTTGTTCAGGATCATCCAACATGACAAGCCACCACCACCAATCCCAAGTGAGATGATTAAGAGGTGGTCTCTGTTGAAGTTTCCACAATGAAGAAAAATCACCTTGGAAGGAATCCATCAAATCACCTCATTCGATTTCTTTCGATTTGAAAACAAGTTGTCCTATGAACCAAAAGAACGCTGCCTGTGCGACTAATACGAGCATCGAAACAATGATCGTTGGGTACGGACCCATACCTAATCCAAGGTCGCTCTGCGCCCATTCCAAAGCTCCATGGCCGGGTAATGCCTCAGTTTCAAAGGAAAAGAAAGAGTTTCCATCGTTCGAGCCACCAGCCCAAGACCCCGCTGCAGTAAACATGTCCATGTCAGGCCACACCAGCAAGGCTCCGGAATCGATGATGCTCATTGACCACCCTACAACCGACATTCGCAAAAATGTCGATTCAGGTACGCTCATTGAAAGAAGAGCCATTCCAAGTTCCCATGCTGCAATTGGTAAAGCGAGAATGATACCGTACTTCCACAGCACTCCGAGGAACGAAAACAGCATGCCGTACACAAGTGTTGCCAATAATGCAGCAATAAGTACGCTAAACCAGACACCAAGATCTGCAAATCTGAAGAATTGATCGCCTGGACCAAGTAAACCAGAAATGATTGCCATTAACAAACACATAACGAGCATGTATGGCCATACAATTCCAAGATATCCTAGCATTCGGTAAAGGAAGATTTCACCTCTTGCTATTGGCTTTGCAGTCATGTAATGCATTGTACCAGAAGTCATCTCATCTCGGATAAGTCCGGTTGCTAGGAACAAGGGGATGAATATGCTAAGTAGGAACACAAAACCAAGTTTCCCAATTGCCAAGACAAAGGCTCTGTGTTGAGCTTCTTTGCCGTATCGGTCTTCATCGGGATCTTCATCAACACCAGAATCAGCAAAGATTTGATATTCCCCTGTTAGTGTATTGAAGACGATTCGAATGTTACATGGAATACCATCACCATTCGTATCTTTTTGACTTTCGAGCAACTGACTTTCTAGACAATCCCCGTCATCATCATATCCAGTCGATACACGACTCGCATCAGAATAATCCCAGTCGTAGTCATCTTCATTGATGTACATCGAAGCAGGTTCCGGCTCAA
>QQSG01000135.1:25675-31400 GCA_003602665.1 Candidatus Poseidoniales archaeon | reverse complement strand
CGAGTTCGATATTGACGCATTGTGAACTCTGCAATTGCTGTAGCCTTTCGGTCGAGAGCAGTCCAAATCGTTTCACCTCGCTCTTTTGCCATCAAAGATTACCTCCTGTAAGATATCCAAGAATGGTTTGTAAATCGTCATCAGGATTGTTGATATTACTCACTTCATGATTATTCTCAACAACAATCCTTGGAAGATGCTTATGGAATTCACCAAGATGATGTGTGAAAATACGTAATTTGGTTTGTGTTGGGAATTGCAAACCATGGACAGAATTCAAACTAAGCACATCACGAGCAAGCGCCTTGGCATCAGTACATTCAAGTTCAATCGTGTGAGGGATATTGTCCAATTGTTCACGAATAGCATGAACGTTTCCAAGAGCAAGTAAACGCCCTTGATGGAGAATGACGATTTGTTCGGTGATTCGTTCAATCTCTGAAAGAATATGGCTGCTTAAGAGAACGGTGCGCCCCATTCGACCAAGTTCCCGTATGACATTCATAATCGTCGTTCTGGCAAGTGGGTCACAACCTTGCAGCGGTTCATCAAGAATAATCAAATCAGGATCGTTTACCAATGCATGAGCGATTTTTGCACGTTGACGCATTCCTTTTGAATAACGTCCAATCTTCTTGTGCATGACATCGGTTAATCCAACAAATTCCAGAACTCGTTCTGCCTCAAGTTTCGCTTCATCACGCGTTAAGCCATGAAGACGAGCAAATGTCGTAACGAAGTCAAAAGCAGTCATCCAGTCATGGAGACTCTCATTTTCAGGAACATATCCCACTCGGGCATACGGTGCTGGGTTTTTCCACGGATTTGTTCCAAACAAGCGCACTTCGCCTTGTGTTGCCCGTAATTTACCCATCAGGAGTTTAAACAAAGTGGATTTACCAGCACCGTTTAGTCCTAAAATCCCAGTAACACCTCCAGAAAGAGCAAGTGAAACTCCCCCGAGTGCTTGGTACCTCCCGTAAGTTTTCCCAACATTATTGAGCATAACCACAGGGGCTTTTGGTTGAGGCACCCATTGTTGTTCAACAGCCTCACCGGTTTGGCTTACATCAGGAATCATTCACGAGTCACCTCCATTGAGGAGACTCGAACCGATAGAACGTAGAGTGAAATGGCATTGAATGCTAAGACGGATACGAGGGACCAGACCCACGGGTGGTCGTACATCATGTTTGCACCAATCAACGCCTGACCAACATGGGCCATTGAATCGTAAGGAGAGATGAGATAAAGAATCGATTTGTCAAAGAGACCCTCGACGATAGCAGCAAGTGTTTTTGTTCCAAGTACGATTGCTAATAAGGCAATTCCAGGGAAAAACTTCCCCCGAGAAACACTTGAAAGAGCAAGGCCGATGCTCGTGTAGGTCATGATGAGTAAAGCACCACAGAACATTGCCGTTAAGAACATTGGAAACGTATCGATGATCCAAGACCAACCACGACCCATTGAGAGAATATCAGCGAAGTAATACAACATGAGTGTCCCAAGAATGATCAGTGCTTGGATACTCGCAACTGCAAGATACTTCATGCCAACATAGTCAAATCGGTTTATGGGTCTTGAGAAATACAACGCCGAAGTTCCGTTTGACCTGTCCTCAGAGATCACGCCTCCAACGAGTAACGCAGCAACAAGCGGGTAGAACAACATATTGCGAGGAAAGAAACCAAGAACGTGAGCATAGAGATTATTACGTCCAACACCCCAAAGTTCGTACAAACTCGGTTCTCCGAGAATAGCGAAAAGGAGAGTAAGGGCAACATCTGTCATCGACGCAATGAACACAAAAATGAGGAACAGTTTCGTTGGAACTCCCCATGGGCGATGGCCCTTTCGAAAGATTCCCAAGAGGTGATGGCGGAATATCGCCCAGTTTCGCATCCAACGTGGATTGAGTGTTCCATCCCATGGTTTGTAGACCTGCTCAAAAACTTGACCGGATTGTATCGATGGTTTGGCAACAGATGCAGACGAGTCGCTTTCAGAACCCCATGCAGCATCCATGCGGCTTTGTCCTGTAACAGGAGTTGAAGCTTCGAGCGGAACCTCTTCGCCACTCATGAACCCGATCCTCCCATGTGTTCTGGAGCATCGACTCGACGAGCTTCTACAGGTGATGCAAGAAGATCTTCGCTCGATTTCACACCGTAACCAAAACGTTCCATTATGACAATAAACAAATCTTCCAGAGAGGCTTCATATTCATGCATACGTCGGATTTGTGCACCTGTTTCGGCTGCACATTTCAGAATCCGATGAGTTGTATGTTCACCATCATGTTTGATCCGCATAATTCTACCTTCTCGTCGAATCTCAAGCCCTTCTTTCCCCATGGCTTGTTCAAGTTCGTTTGCAGATCCCCATACATGAATTTCAATTTCTCTATCAATTGCTTTCAAGTCTTCAATTCTACCTTGTGCTGCAAGTTTACCTTTATGGAGAAGGACCATACTATCGCAAACACGCTCAACATCTTCCATAAGATGACTTGACATAAGGACGGAACGACCTCCTGAATGAACCATATTGTACAGTGTTGTTAACATCGAATCGCGCGCAGTTGCATCGAGGCCATTTGAAGGCTCGTCAGCGATGATAAGTTGAGGGTCGTGAATGATTGCACATGCAAGTTTAGTAGCCTGCCTCATACCTGTAGAAAACGAAGATATTGGGCGATATCGTAATTCACCCAAGCCGACATATTCCATTGCAGTATGCGCTCGAGCCATTGCAACAACTGGATTCATGCCAAGCAGTTCACCACTGTATCGAACCTGATGAATCGCATCCATGTCATTGTCTAGGGCCTCATATTCAGGCATGTAACCAATTTTGGAACGAATATCAAGACCTTCAGTACGAATATCATGCCCCAATACCTTCCCTTCACCAGAAGTTGCTTGGATGAGGCCTAGAATAGTCTTGAAAAATGTGGATTTACCTGCTCCGTTTGGACCAAGAAGACCTGTTGCCCCTTTAGGGACATTAATGCTGAGTGAATCGAGCGCAACATGAGGACCATAAGATTTGGTCAACTCTTTTGTTTCGATTACCCACTCGTACGTCATTGCTTTCGTCTATAGCAGGGAACGGAAGTCTTTCAATGCTTTCTCACTTTGTTGCGTTAATCGTTTTGGAAAAATCACTACGAGTTCGTACTGCGATTCCCTTTCTTAGTCGAAGAGCTTCATTGGCGTTGCACTGAGAAAGCCCGTGACCAACGAGATCTCCATTTTGCCGTACGATCAAACATGTTTGACCAGCAGTAAGCCAAGCATCACAAGCATGAATGAAACCATGGAAGACATTGCGTCCTCGTAAAATAAACTCAACTGCATCATCATGAATGACAACCAAAGGCAAACCTTCCCCTGGATTAACCATCGGAGAAAATCGATGATGTTCGGTTGGCAAAGGTAAGGACCGATAACCATAGAGTATTTCGGAACCGAAATCAGTAATTGAGAGCCCTCCATCGGTTAATCTTGGGCTAAGGATGTGTTTTCCGGAGGAATTTATCACGTTCTTTACTCGACCAGTACCCCCTACGATGAATGAACAATTCTCGACCATTTCATGAGCACGTTCTGGATGACAATTAACTAGGACAACGAGTTTCTGAAGAATCTGTTTTCTGCGGAGCAATACCTTTTGCTCTGGGAGTGTTGAATCATCAATCGCCAGAGGTTCTGAGATTATGTCGAATGATTGCAGAAGTTCGGAAGCCTTCTGCACAACCTTTTCTTGAGAAATATCCAATGTGAGAATACGATCCGCATCAATACTAAACATCATCAATTCTTTTCGAATTAAGATTGGATTTGGACGGCGATTCCACAGCCAAGATGGCCCATCAACTTGAGCAAAGGGATTGAGGTCTTCTAATCCGTATGGAATCAGGCCAAGAGGAGTTTGTACAAAAATCTCCATCGACGGGAGAAGTGATTGCATCCTCAAGACCAAGGTTTCACATCGAGAACGCCATGGTCCTGGAGCGCCATGAAGGATCAATACATCGACTCCATTTCCGTTCTCAGGCCTCCAACGTGAATGAAGTTGTTTTCGTGCTGCAAGAATGTGAGGGCGAACCAGCGTATCCTCTCCACCCCATCGCTCCCCTTTCTTTCTTCGAGGAGATTGTGCATCGATAACGTGGGACCAATCTCCTTCCCAGATTCCGCCTTCTGGTGTAATTTCTCGTGCTGCAGAACGATCGTCGATGATCAAGTCATCAAGGGCATCGGGAGAGATTCCAGATGGGAAAGGACGGGTTGTTAACCACAAAAAGGCTTCACGCAAGGCTGGATGTTGATGACTACGCTGTTCAGCAAGTTGCCATATTGTTCCATCATGAACTGCTTGCTTACAACGAGCCAACTCAGCCAAAGTGACTTCTAAATTGTAAGTCGCTAAGAAGGCAGTGCGATCTTTTTCCTTCATTTTCAAAACCTCTTTTGGGCTGTGACCAACCACGCAAGGAAGCATTGATGGCCATTCTTGAAGATCATCGAGATGAACAGTTCCCGATGGCGAAAGGAGTCGTTTATCTCGAGCAAAAAGAGCGTATGCTGCCGAATCAAACAAATCTGCTCCTAAAGCAATGAGCATTGGGAAGAGCATAGGATGGCCGCATCCAAACATATGCCTTGGTCGTTCAGGAGCGAGTTCTGGAAGTGTGGCTAGCATAATCTTAGCCAAATCTTTGTATTGGTGCTTTTCCATAATAGGAACAATTCCACCAATGGGATGAACAGCGAAATCATGAGCGCTCATCTCTCGAGCTGATTTTTTCCGAAGATGACGGAATGTACCACCTTGAATGGGTCCATTTAGCATGATATCTCCGGCGATGTCCAGTGATTGTTGAGCGCGTTCAACAGTGACATCAACGGCTGATTCCACTTCAAGTTCAGACATATCTGGACGACTAAACACATCGAGCATTGTTGCAATATCAACGCCTATGGATTTTTGAAATTCAACAATCTCTTCCACTCCAACCTCAACATCCCCGTAAACATAGGCCTGAAAAGTCCCTGAATCGGTCATAATAACTCCTGGATAATCCAATAAATCATGAACCCCTTTTCCGAGGGCATGTTGCTTGAGTTCATCGTGCTTCCAGATGATGTAAGAGTTCGTAATTAGGGCTGAAATACCGTATCTGTCCCACATTTCACGCGGTTCAATTGTGCGGATATTTGGATTGATTACAGGAAGTAATGCTGGTGTTTCCAAAATTCCGTGCTTGGTGTGGAGTTTACCGACTCGGGCACGACCATCTCTCGAGGAGATTTCGAACTTACCTTCATCACCATCACGACAAGGTTGCGGGTCGGGTCGAGACCCTGTGTTCCATACTGCCATGTTTGAGGGGCTGAACCTTTTGATTTCAAGGCGCCGATGAAACGTCAACAAATTCGACGTTCCCATGTGCGAGAATAAATTCTCTCCCGAGTTCATCGAACGTATCGAGAAGAGCTGTTGAGAATTGTATGGATTCAATCTCCGAGTCTGCTTCAAGATCGTTTCGTACACCTTCGAGCGTCCCTGGAGCAGCACCACATGTCAAGCATGCACCCGTTAAATCCAATACAAATCGGAGACCTGTTTCTGTCGCTTCTTTTCGAGCAACAGCAATGCCCCCTCCGTGCCCATCGAGTGCGGCCCTAACGGCTCCCAATCTTGCGCACAGAGCAGG
>QQSG01000135.1:10474-25551 GCA_003602665.1 Candidatus Poseidoniales archaeon | reverse complement strand
AGTGCATATGCACGGACTAAATCATCATCCATGTACCTCCGAACGGGAGGTACTGTTTGAAGTGTTGCAGCGTAGTATCAGGAGCGATTGCATCTATTGATAAGGGTGTGATTGTAGGAACATATGGGTGAGATGATGAGCGACGAGCTTCTGCGAGTGGAAAATCTTCACGTTTCAGTTGAAGGTACTCCAATCCTGAACGGATTAAATCTGACGATCAATCGCGGAGAAATCCACGCAATTATGGGAAGAAACGGCGCAGGGAAGTCTACTCTCGCCAATGTCGTAATGGGCCATCCAGCATATGAAATCACAAAGGGCACCATCTTTTACAAAGGTGTCAACATCGAAGAGATGGAAGTCTTTCAACGGGCAAGAGATGGCATGTTCCTCTCCTTCCAATACCCAGCCTCAATCCCTGGCGTCCAAGTTGGAACATTCCTGCGTAAGTCCGTCGCTTCAGTTCGTGGGGAAGCCCCAGCACCCAGAGAATTCCGAAAAGAACTCAAAGTTGCAATGGAAAGACTTAGCATGGACCGCTCCTTCCTCTCACGCTACGTCAATCAAGGATTTAGCGGTGGAGAAAAGAAGCGCTTAGAAATTCTACAACTCCTCCTCTTACAACCAGACCTAGCACTCCTTGATGAAACCGATTCAGGTCTCGACATTGATGCCCTCCGCATTGTTGCAGAAGGAATCAACAGCGTTGCTCAAAACACTGGTTGTTTGGTTATCACTCACTACCAACGTCTTCTTGATCTTGTCAAGCCAGATGTGGTACACGTCCTTCTCGACGGGAAAATAGTTCAGAGTGGTGGGCCAGAATTGGCACTTAAGCTCGAAGACGAAGGATACGATTGGGTCGAAGCCCTTGTATGAGGTGAAAAAAATGACACAAGATGCACAAGAAGCAGTTGGCGATTACCGCTATGGATTCCACGATCCTGAATCGTCCACCATACGATTCGACAAAGGTCTCAGCGAGCAAGTTGTTCGAGATATTTCAGAACTCAAGAATGAACCCGAATGGATGACTGAAATCCGAGTGAAAGCATACAATCACTTTGTTGAGCGAGAAATGCCAACTTGGGGGAACTGTGATTCTCTCGAGGGAATCAATTTCGAAAATATCACTTACTTCCTTCGTTCCTCAGATAAGACTGAGAAGGATTGGGACGATGTTCCAGAAGATATCAAGCGTACATTCGACCGCCTTGGGATACCTGATGCTGAACAAAAATGGCTTGGTGGAGTCACTGCGCAATACGAAAGTGAAGCAGTTTACCACTCTATCAGGGAAGATTTGGAAGAGCAAGGTGTCATTTTCCTAGACATGGATACAGGACTCAAAGAATATCCAGAACTGGTTAAGAAATACTTTGGAACCGTTATTCCTCACAGCGATAATAAATTTTCAGCTCTGAACACAGCCGTATGGTCAGGTGGCTCGTTCATCTATGTACCAAAGGGCATCCACGTAGAAATGCCCGTGCAAGCTTACTTCAGAATTAATGCAAAAAATATGGGACAGTTTGAGCGTACGCTGATCATCGCTGATGAAGGTTCGTCACTCCATTATGTCGAAGGGTGCACCGCTCCAACCTATTCCACAGACTCTCTTCACTCAGCAGTTGTTGAGTTGATTGCAATGGAGGGAGCAAAAATCCGTTACTCCACAGTTCAAAATTGGTCTGCAAACGTCTACAACTTGGTAACAAAGCGCGGCGTTGCACACAAGAACGCTACTGTGGAATGGGTTGATGGAAACATTGGCTCGAAATTGACCATGAAGTATCCGTCTGTTCTACTCAAGGGAGAAGGCGCTCACGCCGAGATCATCTCAGTTGCATATGCTGGAACAGGACAACACCAAGACGCTGGAGCAAAGGTTCACCATCTCGCACCAAACACCACATCAAACATTCTTTCAAAATCAATTTCTAAAGGTGGTGGCCGCTCATCTTACAGAGGAATGTTGCAAGTCACTCCAAAGGCCAATGGATGTCGCTCGAAGGTCGTATGTGACGCACTCATGCTCGACGAAGAGAGCAGAAGCGATACATATCCAACAATGGAAATAGGAAACTCAACGGCTGATTTGGAACACGAAGCAAGTGTTTCCAAGGTTTCTGGAGACCAGCTCTTCTATCTCATGAGTAGAGGGCACTCCGAAGAGGAAGCAATGGGACTTATCGTCAACGGGTTCTTCGAACCATTTACCCGAGAACTACCAATGGAATACGCAGTTGAACTTAATCGTCTATTAGAATTGGAAATGGAGGGTTCGATTGGATGACATCGTACCTCGATGCATCTCTTCCAACTCGATCAGAACACCTCTGGCGATACACACCCTGGTCGAGAGTTCATCCCACCAAAGTGGACGAGTTACCTGCAGTAGGTGAACTTGTCATCGAAAGTGACGATGTAGAAATCAAAGCGATTTCTAAAAAAGGCATTGAGCATGGACAAGATATTGCTCGGATTTTTCTCGACAATGTGATTGGGAATACCCATGTTCTGACACCTGAAAATAAAATAAATCACGTCCACGTTAAGGCTGGCGGCCATGCTGTTGCAGCACACATTCACATCGAATCAAAGCAACCTTCCAGCGTTGTGTTCCACCTTACTGGGGAAGCGGAGTGGGTTGGCTTATGGCTTACTGGCAGCATTCATCCGAATTCTCAGTTATCAGTTGGTTTGATCAACGAACTTTCATCCGAATCAGTTCTCGTTCGAACAGATAATTGGAGAATTGAACGCGATGGCGAATTCGAACTCGCAACATTATCACTTGGCGGTCAACGAATTAAATCTGATATTCGAACAATACTTTCAGGTTCGAATTCAACCCATAATCAGTTTATTGCTGTCCATGGTCACGGAACTCGACATGATGATCACCACATCGAAATCCATCATAAGCAGCCTCACACCAATTCTAAACTTACAGTAAATGCTGCGTGCGATGACCGAAGTCACTCTGTTGGAACAGGTGCATTAACCATCGATGATGATGCACAACATACAGATGCTGGACAAATATTTCGAAACCTCTTACTTTCCGAATCGGCAAGAGCAGAAGCGATTCCTGAATTAGAAGTCATGGCCAATGAAGTCGCTGCTGCTCACGGTGCAGCGTCAGCCCCAATCGATGCCATGCAGATGCATTACTTGATGAGCAGAGGGTTGAGCAAAGAGGAAGCAACATCTATGCTTGTTGAAGGATTCCTTGTGGATTCTTTTGTTGAAGTTCGTTCAGACTCCGTGCGCGAAGCAATGCAAACGAGACTTACCGTTCATCTTGAATGTCAATTAATAGGGTGATTACATGGCAATTCGCGATGACTTTCCAATTCTTCAGAGAAACATAAACGGTCATCCGTTGGTCTATCTGGATAATGCAGCTACGACTCAGAAGCCAGCCGTGGTTATCGATGCGATGAATGAATATTATACAACCAATAACGCTAATGTTCACAGAGCCGTTCACACACTAGCAGGTGAGGCAACCAACGGCTATGAGGCCTGTAGGACGACACTCAAGTCATGGTTCAATGCTGACCGTTGTATCATGACTGGAGGAACGACTGAGGCAATCAATCTAGCAGCACATGCGTGGGGTCATTCACAACTCAAAGGCAGAGCAATCATTCTGACAGAGATGGAACATCACAGCGATATTGTCCCATGGCAAATGCTTGCAGAATCCTTTGGTAATGAAATACGATACATTCCTGTCAAGGATGATTTAACACTCGACATGGAAGCATATGAAGCATCCATCGAAGGTGCTGGCCTCGTCTGTGTCGTTCACACATCAAACGTACTAGGCGTAAGAAATCCAATTGAAAAAATCATAGAAATCGCTCACAAAAACGGTGCAAAGGTGCTCATCGATGCTGCACAAGGAGCCCCTCACTGTAAGATTGATTTGAAAGAACTCGGTGCTGATATGATGGCTCTTTCTGCTCACAAAATGTGTGGTCCAACGGGTATCGGTTGCCTACTGGTCAATGAAGAGACCTTCCAAGAAATGAAACCGTTCATGGGTGGTGGAGATATGATCGAAACTGTAACACTTCAGAAATCGACCTATCAAACCAATGAACATCGATTCGAAGCGGGCACTCCTAAAATTGCTGAAGCCATTGGATGGGATGCTGCACTTGGCTACCTTGGCAGTCTTAATCTCGAAGAGCAACATCAACGATTGCTGAATATTGCTCGCTATGTAGCAGATGAATTACGCTCAATGAACATGACCGTTTACGGTCGTCATGACGAGGACGACTCTGCCGTTGTCTCCTTCTTGCATCCTACGTTACATAGTGAAGATCTTGCGCATCTTCTCGATGCAAGAGGTGTTGCAGTACGAACAGGCCATCATTGTGCTCAGCCGTTGCTCCATCGCCTTGGAATCAACGGAACTGTTCGTGCATCGTTTTACATCTACAACACCATGGATGAAGCTAAGCAATTTATTCAACACACAAAGGATATTTTGGAGAGGTTTGCATGACGTATCCTGAAGCGTTGGTAGAACTTATTGATGATTTCCAATCGATTGATGATAAGATGGAACGGCTTGAATATGTCTTCGATCTTGCTTCAGAAGTAAATGAACTTCCAGTCACAGATTGGAGTGAACAGA
Source organism: Candidatus Poseidoniales archaeon (assembly GCA_003602665.1). Classification (GTDB taxonomy): domain Archaea; phylum Thermoplasmatota; class Poseidoniia; order Poseidoniales; family Poseidoniaceae; genus MGIIa-L2. The sequence continues at coordinate 20,894 of QQSG01000135.1, read as the reverse complement.
CTCGTATACATGGTTGTCAATCAGAAGCACATGTCCTTCTTGAAATCGAAGACGGGAAGGTTTCTTTGAAATCTGGAGCAGACTCTAAATTGGTCCAAGGTCTCATGGGTATTCTTACAATTGCAATGGATAAACTCGATACTGAAGAGGCAAAGAAAATTACGCCAGATTTTGCAGTAGACATGGGAATACTAAATTCTCTATCGCCTTCAAGATCAAATGGATTCAGAAACATGTTTGACAAAATAATGAACGAATTGGAGGCATATTGAATGGTTGAAGAATCACAGGTACTAGACGCATTACAGGCAGTAGAAGACCCCGAACTGGACATCTCAATTGTTGAACTTGGTCTTATCTATGGAGTCCGCTTTGAACAACGTGATGAGGGAACACATGCAGAAATCGACTTGACGCTCACATCCCCTGGATGCCCCGCAGCTCCAGAGATTATGGCTGCTGCACATCGGGCAGCATTGCAGACAGATGGATTGGATTCTGTCCACATCAATCTGGTTTGGTCACCGAGATGGGACCCTCGTGTTCATGCTTCAGAAGATGCAAGAATGGACATGGGAATCTGGGAATGAATTCAGTTGCTCAAAATGAGACTCACTTCTGCACCATCTTCAATTTCAAGACGTTCCCTAAGGAAGGGTCCAGAGATCACTTCGACAACATCGACATGACGTGTTAAGTCAGGAATAAGAATAGCACAAGGTATGTTGTGTTCTCCATGGACAATTGTAGCACCATATGCAGTTGCACCACCAAACGAAACTCCATCTCGAAGAAAACCTCGTACTCGAATCGATTCAATTGAGGAAACATCGACATTTACAGCATCGTCTCGAGCAGCCTTTTCAGCGTCCAGTGTATCGATACCGGCCTTCTTCCTCAGGGCGATGTAATGAACAAGATTCGAGCCTTCAACTTTGACATTTAGCGTACCTGGCCAAGCAGTTGTTCCAAGAATTGTTCTGAACTGATCTTGGTAGTGTGGTTGAGACATGAAAACATGGGCTCTACCAAGCCCACTACTAATAGTCCCATGGAGTTGCACAAACCTTCCGTATCACCTATCCTTTTTCATCATACGTGTTGAGGCCATGGCTCACAAAAACCCTTAATCATCGACGAAGAGGGTTGTTTGGTGAGCCAATGCCAGGTGACATGTCGTGGATGAAAGAACGCTTTGATGAGTTGAATGAAAAATCGCTTCTTTGGGAACCTCCGACTCTGGAAGGACCCAATCAACCAAGGTGTACGATGGAAGGAAAACCGACAATAATGTTGTCTGCTAATAATTACCTCAATTTGACGACACACCCAAAGGTTGTATCTGCAATGGTCAACGCAACCCAAAAGTACGGTGCAGGCAGTGGATCTGTCCGAGCAATTGCCGGAACGATGGATTTGCATCTCGAAGCAGAAAAGAAAGTTGCACAATTCAAAGGTGTTGAAGCTGCATTGATTTATTCAGCAGGCTACACCGCTAACGTAGGACTCATCCCTACACTTGTTCAAGGTCCACAAGATGTCATCATTAGTGATGCTCTGAATCATGGCTCCATCATCGATGGAGTTCGACTAACAAAGGCTCGTCGTGGCGTCTATGCTCACAATGACATGGGTGAACTTGAAGCTGTACTTTCAGCACATGATGATGCAGAGCGTAAACTGATCATCACAGACGGTGTGTTTTCCATGGATGGAGATTATGCCCCTTTGGACGAAATAAATGCATTAGCAGAAGAATACGGAGCAATGGTCTTGGTTGACGATTGTCACGGCGAAGGCGTCTTAGGAGATGGTGGAAGAGGAATTGTTGACCATTTCAATCTTCAAGGAAAAGTGGATTTTGAAGTGGGTTCGTTTTCAAAGGCCCTTGGCGTACAAGGAGGGATTCTTGCAGGTACTGAAATGACTCGCACTCATGCCTTGAATCACTCACGCTCATGGCTTCTTTCAGGCTCACAACCCCCAGGTGTAGCAGCGGCTCAAAAGGCAGCAATTGAAGTTCTAATGGAAGAGCCAGAACATCATGCTAAGCTCTGGAACAATACCAACTATTTCAGAAATGAATTGCAATCACTTGGTTTTGATACTGGTATGTCGACGACCCCAATTATTCCAATCATGTGTGGGGAATCTTCAACTGCAAAAGAGATGACAAATCTCCTTCAAAAAGAAGGCGTTATGGCCGGAGCTATTGTATTCCCAATGGTCGCTCGAGATAAGGCCAGAATTCGAACGCAAATGTCAGCAGGATTGTCAAAAGATGATCTCGATGAAGTTCTGAGACTTCTCGAACTGATCGGACCAAAAGTTGGGCTTATCTGATTACTCAGATTCAAACGCATCTACGACTTCGAGTAATTCGGTATCATCACCAGCCATTTCGGCTGCACTGTTATCCTCGACTTCTTCCAGTGCTTTCACACCTTCAAATGGATTTACTCCTTCGTCTAACAAACACAAGAGCCTCCAACGAGGAGCCCAAGACAAATGTACGTAAGCGGGTCCAGGGAGAAGAAGGACAAACATGGATATTGAACTTGAAATTTCAAGCACATCCGCAAAGTCAAGTCCTAGCAATCCCAGACCAATAAACGGCATGGGATAGAGAATAATTCGTGGAGGGGCAATTGGCATTCTCTTGGTAAATGAAACGAGGATCAATGATGCAAAACCAAGTAATAGACAGGCTGCCATAAACAGTGCTGAGAAAAATATCCAATTGGATAAAGACTCATTGAAGGAATCATATTTCAAGGAATATGGCAAAATAAGAGCGAGACTGATTAAGAATCCATAGAATGCCCCAATATTTCCTGGATGTGAAAGCCATAATGGCAACCGAGAGAATCGGCGAGATAATGATGTACCAAACAACAATTCCTGTTGGGGAGCACTCAACTCAGAGATGTGGTCAGACCACTTACTGGGAGTATCCATGAGTCATTGGGAGAGAGTAGAGGTTTTCAATGCACCCTCTCCTGATTCATCATAAACCCTTATTCTTGGCCCTTCAGTTTTTTTGCAATTGGGCCTAGCGCATCTTGGGTATCTTCATCATCAGGCCACTCACGCTTAAGCAATCCGAAATCCATTGATTCTCTTTTTCGAGCATCTTCTATTTCGTCGGCCTCACCATTGTGAGCATCCCGTAAAGCGAGTGCTTGATTTAGCAAAGCCATCGTTCGTCGCAAAGAAGAAGATTGGGATTTTTGATCTGTAAAATAGCCAAAGATGGAATAATTATCGTCAAGTGTTACAAGATTGAACCCTTTCAACAAATCATCTTCAACCAATCTGTATCTGTACTCGCCAGCGAGCTCCCATCTCCCATCATGAAGTCGAATCATTACCTTCGCCTCCTTATCACTCAACAATTCCATCAATGGATGCGATGGGTTGACCGCAAACGGAGTGGTGCTCCAATCCATCCAACGTCGCCAACTCAGTCCAATGACAAACAGGAAAAGACCGGACAAGATAATCCGTATTGGCCAAAATGGTATCAAAATGAACAACAATTGGATGGCAATGATAACCACAACAGATTGAACCTGAATCTGTCTTCCTTTTTGTAGGGCCTGTGGTGTTTCTGAAAATCGTATGAACCCATCATCGAGACCATTTGTAAAATTACTCATTTCAATCGCTCCACGTCGCTCATTGGCATACGAACCTGCTCATAGGTTTCATTCCATGTATCAACATCGTCAACGAATCGACGAATCTGATTCAAATGGGCGACCACGTCAACCCCCCATAAACGAGTCCAAACGTCTAATTTAGGGAGAAGTTTCTCCCATTGATTCAGAACTCCTCTTCGTTTTTCACGCTGGTGGTTGTAGAGGAGTGCAGCGGTTTGAATAAGGCCTTGAATTCCCAAAATCTCGGGGAGAGGAGCCTCTCGACGCTTCAGAGAATTCCACATATCTTCCCATGATTCATGGGCATGCCAGTATCGTGCTGAGTCGAACTCCTGAATCCCTTCCAGTAGAAGAGTTTCTTCTGCCTCAGTCAATGGCAACGCCTCCATGGTTGGCCCTAGAGGTTCTCTGTTGAAATCCTTCGGTTTTGCCCAATTAGGGCACACACTTCAAAAGATGAAAGGCAATCTAAGGGTTTGAGGGGTGAGCAAAATGTTCGATTTCAAACCAGGAGATGTCCTTGAAACTCGAAAAGGAGGAGCAAACACCTTGCGTCATCTTGCACAAGAATTAGCAACTCTTGAGCAAGACGGTTCAATCCTCATTGAGCGTAGAATTCCCGAAATAGGCGTAAGGACTGGACATCTTCTTATCTTTGACGGAACTCTTGCAAGTGCATTTCACCAAGCAGATACAGCCCGATTTGGGATCGAAGCATTACTTGAAATTGAATCAGACGCTTCTGCCTTAGATGCAACATTAAGTCTCCATGAAATGTCAAAGCAATCTTTCCTCGCATCCTCCGTAGCCTATCCAGAAGCAAATCTTGTCGATTCTAAAGAGGAACAAGTACGAGATGAAGCGTGGTGGGCAACGGTCCGCGCTCCAGTGAGAAGACTCGACCGTGATGAAAAACTACCAGAAGTAAAGCCAACCATCGAAACTCCTGAATTTATTCGACATAAAACTCAAGCAAGAATACAAAATCTAACTGGCCCAATGCTCAAGAAAGGGCAAGCACTGCTCGAACATGCAGTTGAACCAGCAGCAACATTCAATCTCGCAGAGGCTCTACGAAAACATGGGCGCCCTTTGTTGGTGGTCACGAGACAATCTCCAGAACGGCTCAAAGTAAACCACCAAATTGAATTTGAAGATTGCAGATGGCTGACTGAAAAAGAACATGAACGAACCTTAGAGCCGTCACTCGAATCCATTCGAAAGGCTATTGATTCCTTTTTCCATGACAATTTACGAGCAGTATTGGTCCTAGAGGGGATCGAATATCTTGCAGGGATTCATGGTGAAAAGCAAGTCATTGAGATGGTACGAGGCATTGTTGATGAAACACGCTATACAGACAACGTGATGTTCCTTACATCGAACCTTGATGCATTTACAAAGATACAACGTTCAAGATTGATTCGAGAATTGAACACTCTCGAAACAACCCAAATCGACTCATGGCTTCTTGATGAGGAATTACTCCTCGACCATCCTTTCTGTCAACCTCCTGATGAAGAAGAACTTGCGTGGATTGAACAACACCTTCAGGAAAGTTTGGCTGGGCTTCGAAATGAAGAACCTGAACCAATGATCCCCGAGGTCGAACAAATCCCTCTCCCAGTCATTGAAGAAGAGGCAGATATTGATGAAGAAGTGGAAGTATCGACCGATGAAACAGAAGAATCTTTTGAAGAGGAAGTTGTCATCCTCGAGCCGGAGATTGAACTTATCCCAATCGTCAAAAAGCCACGACCTGCTCAACGAATTGTTCGTCGAAGAAAGAATATCAAATCAAAGCCTAGCAACAAAAGAGTTGAAAAACTAAATGCTGCATCAAAGCGTGTTGTTGAAGTAACCACAATTGAATCTGATATTGTTCAACCACCACGCTTGGAGCATCTTGCAAAGGCTGCTGCAAGCGTCCAAGAACATCGATTTCCTGAGCAAAAGAAGAACTTAACATCACAGCGTCTGAATAGAGCAGCTGTCAGTTCTGCATCAAAGAAGTTGTCGAGATTACCACCAATAAAAGGCAAAAAGACACTTCGATTGCAACAACGCCCAGCACCTGCTGAATCAAATGTCGAATCAAAGACCTCACCTCATGCAAGGGAGTATGCGTCTGCAACTCAACATCAAGAGCCTATTCAGGAACTAAGGAACGACAAGGAGTTGGATGATTCAGATGAGGAGGGACTTGTATGAGCATAGAGCGTACAAACCGACTGAAAATTGCTCTGCAAAAAGCAAAAGCAAATTTGCCGGAGAATGAAGATCTTAAGACTGAAAATAAATCCAGTTTGGGCCGACTTCTCAACAAGCCGTCATCTCTGAAAGAGAAGAGATCATTCTTGGGAAATCAACCAATACATGAGCGACCATTGATTGATGCGATTGCAAAGGAGACATTTGGAAACGACGTTGAATACATCCCAAAACTCAATTTACGGAATAATCAAGACGAACAGTCAAACGCTCAACACATCGCATCTCGATTAAAGAATATGAGAGACCGAGTCAATGTTGAACCCACTACTCCGCTCGGATCTCGTGTTGGTTTTTCCATCGACGGGAAGCCTTTGTGGGCATCGATAATCGATGAACAACGACAATACCCCTCACAGCCATTGAATCAAGAGTTGGTTCCTATACAGCCACATGAGCGCCTGCATCATAGCAATCTTGCACCTACACAATCAACCTGGCCGTTACAACTTCAAATCAGTCAAAAGAAGACGTTCAAACAATGGCGAGTCTATGGAGAAAATCGAGGGCCAACCCAAGCATGTGAAGCAATTATAGATCAACTTGGAAGTCATATGAACCCATTACTCATGATCGGCCTGCACGGAACTGGAAAGAGTCACTTATTGCACGCAACGGGCCAAAGTGTACTACGATACTACGACAAAGAAGTTCGAATCATACGAGGTACTGAACTGATTAGTGCAAGTAGCCTTCCGCACGATTGGCACGAAGCGTTAGCAAATACATGCTTGCTGTTAATCGATGATCTTCATCTTGTCTCGGAAAACGACAATCTTGCCACCAATTTAGGACACCTCGTCGATCATGCTCTAAATTTAGGAATCCAAGTGCTTGCAACCTCATTGACACATCCTGATTCATGGGCGTCATCCAGACTTTGGGATGTCATGAAAAATTCGTTAACAGCAGAATTAGCCCCTATTTCTTCGACGAGCCTGGCTCTTCACGTAAAACGAGAAAGTTCACTTCAAGGATTGCTTCTCGAGGATGCACACATCATGTATCTTTTGGAACATACAGGAAATGATTGGAGAAGTGTCAACTCATCAATTGCAATGCTGGCAAATGCCAATCAAAAGGGAGATGTAGCCCATCAACCAGAAGATGTTTTACGTATTCTCGCAAACAAGCCCAAGCAAGAAGAACAGATTCATGAGCAAAGTGGCTCAAGCATCACACTCGCATCTGATATTGTTCGCACTGCAACAGATGTCATCTACTCAGACAAAGATATCGGAGGTATTGAATTGCATTCAACCTCACTCGATCTTCCGGAAGATGATTGGGAGCCACGAATTGTTTCAGTGGATGAGATTCACAGAGCTAATGATTTGATTGAGCAGCATCTCAAGACGACGCTAGAAGAGTTAACTCCTGAAGCACCAAGTGTACTTGATGCAGATTTCAGAGACCGACATCTAACTCATCAACTTGGCCAATTAGAAGGAAACGACATCGATTCTGCTGTTGATGTCATGGTCGGAATAGATACAGAAATCGATCGAGTCATAGCCGAGAGAGAACAACAAATGGTCAGAGATGACCTTCGCCTACGGAATCTTGAATCCCAAATGGAAGCTTTGCTCGAAAGAACATCAAGTGCAGATGCAAACGAGCTCATCGATATCGTTGATGAATTACGCTACATTGAGCATGAATTAGGTCTCGTTAGTGAAGACGCAATGGAGGCTTTTGAACTTGAAGATGAAGAAGCGAAGAATCTCGTACACTTGGCTCGAATTCGGCCAAAAGCAATCCTAACTGGTGAAGAAGAATGACAGACGCATGGTGGGCGGATGGAGTCTCTTTCCAATGTCAGCCTGATTGTGGCCGATGTTGCGACCAACCGGGAGGCATTGTGTATCTTGCACCAACAGATGCTGAGAAACTTGCAGAACATGCTGGAATGGAAGTCGAAGCATGGCTAAGAAGAGATTGTACAAAAACGCTCGATGGGAGATACATTCTGCGATCTCGTCAAGGAGACGGTATCTGCATCTACTTGAATGAAAAAAAACAATGCAATGTCTATCAAGTTCGCCCACAGCAATGCAAGGCGTTTCCATGGTGGGCTGAAAACCTTCGAAGTAAGCGTTCTTGGAATCAAGTCAAAGAATCATGCCCTGGACTTACCGCTGATGATGCAATTATAATCTCTGGAGAAGATATCAGACTTCATGTCCAAGCGGATCGTCAATCAACCCGTGGATTCCGAAAATGGGAAAAAGTGTGATTAGGTGTAATTAGCAACACCACTTGGGTGTTTTTTCGTACTTTCCTTTATACGGATGACCTGATTCGGAAGATACGGTGAGACAGTGACTGATGAGGCGAAACATCTTCTTGATTTAACTGAAAAGCACCTAGATATTGGTATGCGTGGCGTACCAGTCGGAACATGTCGTACATCATTTGTAACTCCTGGAGAAGGAGTCCACTATTGTGGATATCCAATTGCTGAGCTTGCAGAAATGGAACCTGAGGATGTCGTTTATCTCCTCTACAACAAGGAGCTTCCTACAGAGAAACAATCAGCAGAATTCAGACAAGATCTAGCAGCAAGAGCAGAATTACCGGGTGATTTATCGGGATTGTTTTCTACCCTTCCAAGAGATGGCCATCCGATGGATTGGTTATCCATTGGGATACACTCACTTGGCATGATGGATTGTAAGAATGATTGGAAGGAAGATGCACTCAATTTGTTAGCGAGAATGCCACGACTCATGGGTCTCATGTTCCGCTATCGAGAAGGTCGAACTGACAATATTCCAGAAGATGATACGTCCCTTACTATGGTTCAGCGTTTCACAAATACACTTCAACTCAAAGATGTCGATCAAGAAAAACTTGCAAAGATAATTTCTGTCTATCTCGTCCTCCACATGGATCACGGTGGCGGCAACCTCTCAACATTCGTTGGCAAGGCCGTAGCAAGTGGCCACGCAACCCTCTACTCATCCATTGCCAGTTCAATGAATGCTCTCAGCGGACCACTTCATGGCCGAGCAAATCAATCCTGTCTCGAATTCGTGCTTCGTGTTGGTACATCAGTACCAGAAGAAGTTGAACACTTTGTTCGAAAGGAATTGGAAGAGGGTCGACCAGTGTTTGGATTTGGTCATGCAGTCCTACGTTCCGAAGACCCAAGAGCTACTGTTCAATTTGCATTAGGAGAGAAACTCTGCCCTGATGATGCAAACTTCAAAATCATTCGCACGCTCCGTGAAGTAGCACCTCGTGTGTTGTCTGAAAACCCAAAAATCTCCAATCCAAACGCAAATGTTGACATCGCATCCGGCGCATTACTTCACCATGTAGGCCTGACCAATCCAAGTTACTACACCACATTCTTCGGTTGGGCTAGAGTCATTGGCATCGGCGCTCAAATCTTTGATGAACGAGTCGTTATGCGAGCCGGAAAAGGAGTTCCTATTTACAGACCTAAGTACATTGCACGAGAGCAATCTCTACGTCACATCGAGTGATCAGGAATTCATGTCGATTTCGACATAACCATCTTTTTCTCGAACATCATATGTTTTCAATGAGGATGGTTTTCTTAACTTACCAAGCATCTTCCCATACAGAGGAAAATATGGAGCAGGAGACCACTCGTTAACCGAACCATCTTCGGGATGATATGAGGATTGATGCAAAGGGCAGCGCAAGCAGCCATCTTTGATTTTCCCGCCCCAATGAAGAGGCCATGCCATGTGTCGACACAATGCATTTGTCCCGAATATGCCTTCTTCAGTCCTCATAACTGCGACCATCTTCGCACCAATGGTCTTGCCCTTGACCTTATTCATCTTCAATTTTGAACTTTTACAAACTTTTTTCCATCGGTGTTCCACTTCGGACATATATACTCATTTGGGAATCTCCTTATGAATAAGTGTTCAAAATCACATATGCTTTTGTTTCAAATTTGGAACACCCATTTATACCTCGTTACAAGGGCTTAGATTTATGCAGAACCCGTTTAACGCTCTTACAGAGACATCAGTTAATCGTCCTAAGACAACAATTGCTGTGATTCTCGTCGTCACAATCGGCCTTGCTTCAATGGCCCAATTCATTAATTTCGATAATAGCGAAGATGCCTTTTACCCACAAAATGATACTACTGAACTGCTGTATGAAATTGAAGACCGTTACCAAGCCTCACTTGATTTCATCAGAGTAATTGATGAAATTGAGCAAGGTGACATGAAAACAGAAGCCGCATGGAAACAATTTGCGTTAATTGAAGCAAACCTATCTACAGATGAAACATTCTTGCCATATCACGAACCACTGTTTGGCGGAAAGGCTACCAGCGGCCCGGCCGGTTCTGCTCTCTTTTGGCTTAATACTCAAGATCCAGTAACAACACAAGAGTGGAGAGATACTCTCGCAATTCATCTTGCTAACGTCACTGTTGCAGATGAAGAGAACTTTTCAGCAGCCCTAAATGACCTCACTACTGCTATCTCAATGAT
>QQSG01000135.1:6757-10365 GCA_003602665.1 Candidatus Poseidoniales archaeon | reverse complement strand
GGGGCTCTTCAAGGCCAAATTCAAGCATTGATATCCACCAGGATTAGTCCGAATGAAATTGGACCTGTAGCAGCTACTGTTGGTCCATTGCAAGGAACAATTGGAACATATCTTGGTCTTCAGAATATCGATCACAGAGGCAATATTGTCAGCACCATGCCTGCTGAAGACAAAAACGACCCTTGGGCAAGCGATGGTCCTGTTCTCATCAGTTTAGTCATCTCAACTGAAGCCAATAATTACGAAAATGCAGAAATCATTGGAGAAGTTCAGGAACTTGTTACAGAGTGGTCAGAAAGCAGCCTTGAAGAAATCAAAAATTCTACTGACGATGATGATTTACGAATCTTCACATTCTCTGCCTTTTCTTACCAACAAAGTGCAAACATTGGCAAAGAGATTGGAATATTGACTTCACTAGCACTTTTATTCCTGACAGTAATTCTCTATATCAAATTCCGATCGAAGCGAGATACTGCCTATGTCATTGGTTTGACCGTACTAGCGATTCTAGCGACTTATGGTGCAGCTGGTGTCTTCAGACTCACATTCAACGCTGCAATGAACAGCATCCCAATTCTTCTTCTCGCAATTGGTGTAGACTACGGAATTCACGTTGTCACGCGGATAAGAGAAGTGATGCAAGATATCGAAAGAGATGATCCTCAAGGTAGAATCACTTTGAAGGATTTCGAACCAGAAGTTCGCTTGAAGGCAATTCGTTCTGGAGCAATCCTAACATCTGCAGCTCTCGTCATTGCAATCTTCACGGACATGGTCGGATTCCTGTCATTCAGATTGTCCTCTCAGATGTTCCTTGTAAACTTCGGTACAGTCATCGCCCTTGGCTTATTTGCCATCTATGTGCTAAGCATATCTTTGCTGCCAGCCTTGATGACCATGTTCCCAAGCAAAGCGCTTCCATTGGCCAAATCTGGAGCAATGAACGAAACAGAACTTACTCGAAAAATAGGAGGAATGGCTCAAGAAAAACCACTTTATGTCATCATTGTAACGGCTCTACTCTCACTCCCAATGCTCTACGGTATGAGTACACTCGAAGTTGGATTTGATACACAAGGCCAGTTTGATGACTCCTTAGAAGTGGTTCAAGATTTCCTCATGATCGCTGAAGAATTCCAAAGTAGTCCAACTCCGCTGTATGTTGTTCTCGAAGGTGAAATTGTCTCTCAGCAAGGATTTGAGGCATACAATATCGCTATTGCAACGCTGCAGGATACGGATGGAGTTACTGGAGTACCGACTGGGCTTTGGGATACACTCGAAACGTCTCGGAGTTCGAATGTAGAACTCGATGCATTGATGGCAAATTTATCATCGGGTCCAGAAAGTTTTCAATCCCTGAAAACCTACTTGCTCAACGATTCAACAGGAAGGAACATCACTGGATCCTTGCTTTACACAGATGGTCAGCAAACGATTCTCTCCTTCCAAGCGAGTACTTTGGATTGGAAGGACACCGTGGATTTCGAAACTGGTTTGACAGAAGCTCTTGCAACCTCTGCTTCTTCTGCAAATGGAACCTATACGATGGAATTAAGCGGCCGTGCACTCATTCTCGCTCAAATCAGTGCTGATGTCGCAGTTTCAGCCGTTACCTCAACAGCAATTGTTGCAGGTACGATTTTGATCGTCTTGATCATGATTCAACTCATTCGAACCGGTGACCTGTTCCAGAGTGTACAACGTGGTGTTGTCACATGGATACCGTTGATCATGGTCGTTTTGTGGGTCTATGGTATCATGGGACTTGCAGGTTACCAGTTGAATTCACAAACCGTTACAATTGGAGCGCTTGCCCTTGGACTCGGTGTTGATTATGCAGTCCACTATGTGATTCGATTAGAGGAGGAAGCCGAATTACATCCTGAAAAAGACATTGCAGAATGGACTTCAAAGACAACAGCAACAACAGGAAGAGCCATGTTTGGAGCTGCTTTGAGCACTGCAGGAGGTTTTGCAATTCTCAATTTCTCAGGACTCCTTCCACTACGTTTGTTTGGCCAGGTGTTCATCGTTGCCATCAGCTTAGCAATGATTTCGAGCGTGACACTCTTACCTGCATTGTATGGACCATTTTTGCGAAGAGATGCAAAGCAGCATCTGAAGCAACATGAGAGCGAGTGAACCTACAGTACTGGTCGCTGAGTCTTTCCAGATCCTCGGTGTCCAATCATTCTAACGAATTCCCATGGCATGCTATGAGTTGTCATGGAATGAGCAAGCATCTCGTCAACTGAAGGTTGCCAGTTCCACTTGCCTTTCCAATAAGTGAGGAGTTCACGACGTCGTGAAGTGTCAGCCTCTTGCCATGGAACAACTTCTGCTTGAAGTTCTGAGACAACAGACAAGTGAGCCTCTTCATTCGCTGCATCAAGCAATTGTTGTTGACCTTTGTCAAGAGGAAGTGTTGCAGGTTGTTGCCATCGAGCATGCCCGCTTGGCAACCATGTCAGTCCAGGGTCACTAAAATCTGTAAGAGCAGATAGACCTGCATTGAGTACTGAATGTTCTACTTTAGGTTTAACCGGCCAAAGATAAACGGGAAAACCCTCTCTTTGCTTTGTTAATGTTTCAAGTTGCTTTCCATGCAATCCAACAGTTTTCCCTAAAGGAATTCGATTTGTTGGAGACAAAAGATATTCGATTGCACATGGCATCATAGGAGATCCATTTTTCTGATGCTTCTTCTTTAATCGGTTAAACGAGTTTAGAACAAACTCAGGAAGCGCTAGAGTGCGGTGTGTCCTCCTGCCACCAAAAGGCCTAATGTTTGGACGAAGAGAAGACCATGGTCCCTTTATTGCGCCATAATCAACCGCCTTATTCATACGAGAATGAAAGGCATAGTGGACGATTGATTCTATTGGAATCTCATACTCATTGAGAAGTTGCTCTGCATGATTCATGGTTTTTCCCATGTGCAAATCATGTTTCTTTCGAGCAAAAAAACCACCCGAACGCTTTACTTTCAAACCTGGACGTTTTGTTTCGACAACAAGGACCTTTCCTTCATCCTGAACCGCTTTTTGAATCTCTGTGTGTCTAAGTAAATCCGCAAATGAACAAAAACCAAACTCTTGAAGCTCATCTAAGGTCCAGTCCTCTACAAATGGAGAACGACCTGATAACCGAAGTGGATCGACTGAAACAGTTCGATCATGATGAATAACAACTTGATCATCACGAGTTAATCGAATATCAAACTCAATCCCATCAAACAGGCGCATCCCATGAACAAGGCTTGCGAGAGTATTTTCCGGAGATTGGATATACATCGGTTTCATGTTATGCAAACGATTCCTCTTTTTCAATCTCCGCTAAGTCCAAGCGCCTTCAATTACCTCTGTTCACCCATTAGGTTGGTAAAACCTCTATATGAGAAATCTACGCAGGCGGGCTATGAGTCCTTGGACAATCATGATGGGCATGATATTGCTTTTGACTCCAGTTATCTGTTATATCTTCTCATTAAACCAGAAATCTTCGAGGTTGCCATTTGGAAAATGGGTTCAAACAATCCACGAACAGCGATATTATATTCATGCCATGGGCTACATTGTCATCATCAATTGGAAAGGCCTAAC
>QQSG01000135.1:1129-6678 GCA_003602665.1 Candidatus Poseidoniales archaeon | reverse complement strand
TTAATGATTCAAAATGCATTTGAGAATGATATCCTCACAACCTTCTTGAATTTCCATTATCTCTTTGTCTATCTCTTCCTCATTTATGTGACAACGGTGTATTATGCATACACCAGCGATCGAGACATGACCGACAAGGTGACGATGAATTATCTCCTCATTTACGCCATTGCCGTACCATATTACCTCTTTTTCAATGTTGAAGTGACATCCTCATGGATTCCAGGCATGGACGCATTATTGTACCATGACGGAATGTATTCCACATTCTATGCTACACACGACCCTCTCGATAACGCCGTGCCATCCCTCCACGTTGCGATTCCATTTGGAATTTTAATGCTGAATTATCTTCATGTAAAGCAGAAAGGAATTGTGATGAAAGAATGGAGACATTATCGTTACCATATGTTCATTCTCATCAATACGATTGTGTTCATATTCGCAATCCTATATCTTGGAATTCATTGGGTTACAGACATACCACTCGGCATGCTCGTCGGTGGAATTGGAGCTCTCTTCATACATCATTTACAGCCACGTTTGAGAAATGATTTCGGGCCAATGTTCAAAGGAGTCACCAAAGAAAAGGTGCGTAAACATATTTTCGTAGAAGGAACAATTCTACTTCTTATGATGGCAGCAATTATGGGTGCTATCAATTATCAAGACGCCACAAACGAAGACCAAGCCTCATTCCGACTTGCATCTGGGGATACTGTCCACGATCTCATTCATGAGATTGGACCTGAATTAACTGTCATGACAACAATCGAAAACATGGATACTTCGAATACTCTTGAGTATGCGATTATCACTGTGGATTTGGCAGAACCCGGGTTTCAAGATTTCAAAGTTGATTGGGATGAAATGAAAATCTTGGCAAACGAAAATTGCACCCAAAACGTTCCTTGTGTTGCTTCGCTCTTACCGGGGGATGAAAGTGTAATTGAGCTTCAATCTCCAAATGTATTCACGTTCATCTTCCTCCATCATAGTGGGGATAATGGGGTGATGGAAGTACAAGTCGTTTCAGAGTATGACAAATCTTCAACTGCGATGAACAAAGCCATTGCGCTCTCAATTCCATCGCTTTACATTACTGGTTTTGTTATTTACCGATTGCTAAGATTGAGCAAGAATGGGAAGAGTTGGTTCGATTCTACACCATCTCATACTTGGGAAGAGGAATGAGCATTCACTTATTTGGATGCATCACGTGGACTGTACATGGCGTCCAAGACTTCTCTCGAAGACGCTGTATCAGAACTCATGGATTCTCCCGGCGGAGAACTCCTTTCTTCCGTAAGAATCCATCTGCGAAAAAGGGCTTTTGCTCTCTTCGGGCTTTTCTTAGCAGGGTTAATTGCAGGTTTTCCAATCGCAAAAAGTATCATTAAATGGATTATTGATGAACAACGACTCGATGAATTTGATGTCAATGTCATCGTCACCTCGCCAGTTGAATTCATCATGCTACAGATTCAACTTTCAGCAAGTTTTGGCCTCTTTCTCGCGTTTGGATTCTTAATGATTGAAGCATCGTTGAAAGGAGTGAAACATCCTGTCGTTAAAGCAAGAGTAGCAGAATTAGACATCAAAGCACCACGTCCTTCTATGGCACTAATTCTATCTGTTTTCTCAAGCCTAGGACTCGCAGTGTTAGGAATTTTTTATGCATGGGAATTACTAACCCCAATGCTGCTTGAATATCTAAGCAATGACGCACAGGAAGCCGGTCTTTCCACACAATGGAAACTCGGAGCATATGTTGGGTTTGTTCTTAATTTAGCAATTGCATCAGCCATTGGATTCCAAGCGCCAGTCGTGACAATGCTTGCCTTACGAGTTGGTATGGTCGATCCAAAAACAATCACAACATATCGAAAACACATTTGGTTTTCTTCATTTGTCCTGGGTGCGATGTTTTCGCCACCAGACCCACTTTCACTTTTCCTCGTGGCGCTTCCAATCATTCTCTTGTTCGAGATATCTCTCATCATCGATCGTATTTTGCCGAAGAGATGAGAACTGGAAGTGTTGATTCTACAACAGGCATATGACCTGGTCGATGACCCCACTCTGGAGTATGGAAATCAGAACCTACTGTAACAGCTAATCCTGCATTCAATGCAGCTTGCCAGATGGAATGACGCTCTTCGTCCGTATGACTGCGATGAAAGGCTTCAATTGCATCAACTTTTGATTCTTTGAGATGTTGGACTAATCTGTCGTAATCTACACCATAGTAACGAGGGTGTGCTAGCGAGGTAATACCTCCCGCTGCATGAACTAAACGTGTTGCTTCTGCAAGAGATGGTTTTGGACGTATAACGCTACATGGACGGCCATCTCCAAGCCACAAATCAAAGGCTTCATTCATTGAACTCACATGGCCAGCATCGACCATTGCTTGAGCCAAATGGGGACGTCCTACACTTCCTTGAGCACGACTTAACACATCATCAACATCGATCTTCATTCCAAATCCATTAACCAATTCAATCATTTCAAGCATACGAGGAACTCGGTCATCTTGTAATGGGTCGAGCCAATCCTTGAATGCTCGAAGACCTTCAGGATTTGGATCATATGGGAAATAAGCGAGTAAATGCCAAGAGGTTGGAGATCGATCTCGACCTGTTTGAGATAGAATCTCTTCGTCCCATGGTAATTCCACATCGCAAGTCAACTCAACACCGGGTACGAATTGAATCCCATGCTTGGCTGCTGAGACCTTGGCTTCCTTCCAACCAGAGATTGTATCGTGATCGGTTAGTGACCAAACCTGAACACCTTCCGATGCCATGTTTGAAGCTAATTCATCAACGCTGAGTGAACCGTCACTGTGCGTTGTATGCGAATGTAAATCATATCGCTCACTCCATTCCATACAAATCCCTCTCGCCCAGTTCTTTTGAATCTCTCGGCCATTATTCAAAACAAATCATCGAGATTCGGAAGAGAAGGTATTTCCTTCACAGGTTCGTCAAACAATGAATCTAAATCAGGTAATTGTGGAAGAGCTACTGGTTCTTCCTCAAAATCAGGAAGTTCTGGTAAGGGAACATTCGCAGGTCCATCAGAGACAAACTCATACTCAGTCTTACGAACTGGAGAGGCATCAGCAGTAGACACAGCACCTGGTAATGGGACATACGCAGGACCATCTGAAACAAAGTTTCGCCCATCATCGGCAAGTTTCTCTTCTTTCTTTGATTCTTCAGTTACTGTGTTACGAGGTGATAATTGAAGCGTTTCAGAATCCACGTTCGTACGTTCAAGTTGCTCAGTTTCCATGATCGATTCAGAAACCGTGGAATTCCTCTCAGCAACAACTGCAGAAGCATATGCTCCTAGACTTCCAGAAGAAAGCGATGTAATCGCTGATGAAACAGTCTTAGAATCTACGTTTTGTTGTGTATCGCCAAGAATGGAAGAGATGATGCTCGTCGTTCGTTCATTATCTTGAACCGAATAGTTGTTGGAAACTGGAGTTGCTATGCTTTCAAAGGACTCAATTTGCTCGGCTACACTTGGTTGCTTTGGTAGTTCAGGAACAGGCCTCAATTGACGTCCCCATATTGAAATCAAGATGAGAAAAAAAGTTGAAATTGCCCATACAGTCTCTTGAAGTGACCACCCAGTTTCATCCCAATATGAGGCGTTTCCATCTAGAAAGAGATCCTCAAATAAAGGACGCAGAAGAACTCGTTCTCCTGCATGACCTGGAAATTTACCTGCGAATGCATTGATGAGAAGCGTTAGGCTTGAAAGAACAGCGAGGACGGATGCGAAGACAGAAATCCTTGGTGCTTTCTGTTCCATAACAATCCCATCAATTCTTAGCAATATGTTCAGCAGAAGTCACTGTGTTTGCCATGAGCATTGCAACAGTCATTGGACCAACACCTCCAGGTACCGGAGAAAGCAAAGATGCAATTTGATCAACATCGGGATGGACATCACCTGCAAGTCTCCAGCCACGTTCTCTTGTTGCATCATCAACTCGATTAATTCCGACATCAACAACGATAGCTCCCGGCTTTACCCAGTCTGATTTCACCATTTCAGGACGTCCAACTGCTGCAATGAGTACGTCTGCTTCACGGCATTCTGCTTTTGCATCTTTGGTCCTTGAATGGACGATTGTAACGGTTGCATCAGCACCTTTCGCTGCCATGAGCAATGCTTGGGGCATACCAACATTGAACGAACGACCTAGAACGACTGCTTTCTTTCCAGTCAAATCGACTTCTGCCCATTTCAGCATCTCCATTACACCTGAAGGCGTACAAGGAACCATTCCATCAGAACGGCCTTGAACAAGACGACCGAGATTTACTGGATGGAATCCATCAACATCCTTGCGAGGATCAATCAATTCTGTTAGCATTTCTTCATCCATGTGTTTAGGAAGAGGTGATTGAATCAGTATTCCATGCAAATCCTCTTGTTGATTCATATCGAGAATATGTTGAGCAACCACCTCTTGTGGCGTATCTTCTGGTAATTCAATATGGGTGGATTTGATTCCCAAACGGCCACATGAACGTACTTTGTTGCTCACATAAACATGAGAAGCAGGATCATCGCCAACAATAATCACTGCAAGATGAGGTTGTACTGAACATTCAGAGATTCGATTTTTCAATCGCTCTTCAAGGTCAGCAGCACATGCTTTCCCGTCAAGTCGTGTTGCGCTCATACCATGTCGTGGCACTAATTCGGTTTGAGCATTCGCATCCAAGATGATTGAAATTATGGAGCCAACGGAGGGACTCGAACCCCCGACCGCCTGATTACAAATCAGGCGCACTACCAGCTATGCTACGTTGGCCTTGTTACGCCATTCCCATCCCCTTCATGAAGGAAACGGTCTAAACTCGACAAGGTCAATAGGTAAACCCACTTCCGATGGATATGGACGAAGCGCCCGGAGAGTCTCTCATTAACTCACTTGCTTCAACCAGAATTGGTAATGATACTATTTTCAGTTGGTTTGCTCGCTACCAGCAAGCCAAGAGCGAAGGGCATGATGCTGTTAACGGAACTGTAGGTTCACTTCTCGAAGATAACGGACAACTCGCTATCAATCATGTCGTGGATGAGATGCTTCGAAAAGCACCTCCTATGGAATTTGCATCTTATGCCCCATTGAAGGGGTTGCCTAGTTTCCTAGACCTAAGTATCTCACTTGCACTTGGAGAGCATCGATCCACTTTGGAAGAAATGGGATTCGCATTCACATCAACAGCAACACCTGGAGGCTCAGGAGCATTATTCTTAGCTGCCTCAAATCTCTGCGAACGAGGAGAGGCGATTCTTCTTCGAGACCGTCATTGGGGTCCTTATGCAGGATTCTTGAAAGGGTGTGGCCTTGAGATGGCAACATGGCCACTTCTACCAGAAGAAGGAAGTGAATATCCATTCTTCGCAGATGCTGCCTTTGAGAAAGAAGTCGAACAACTTGCTTCAACCCAGAGTACCGTCATGGTATGGCTGAATGACCCCGCCCACAATCCAACAGGATTGACAATGTCATCAGA
>QQSG01000135.1:0-1095 GCA_003602665.1 Candidatus Poseidoniales archaeon | reverse complement strand
AGTGCATCTAAACATCCAGAAGTTGGCCATACTCTCCTGCTTGATGTTGCATACAGCCTCTATGCAGATGAACCACATGGATGGGGAGAAACCATTGTAGAAACGATGGAAGATGGAACTCCATGGCCTGAGAACTTCCTCATCACCTATGCAGTTTCAATGTCCAAATCTCATACAGCATACGGATTGAGAACTGGAGCCCTTATCGCAATCCATCCTGATCAAAACATCACAGAGCGACTTCGTGGCATCCTCGGCGTTACCGGACGACAAACTTGGTCTGCAGCACCAAGACTGCTCCAGCATACTGCAGCAGAACTACACTCTAATCCTGAAACGGCAAGTGCTTGGTCTGATGAACGAGACCGCTTGCAAGGGCTACTAATCGAGCGAAGAAATGCGTTTGTTGACGCCTGTGAGGAACTCAACGTACCAATTAATCCAACACACGATGGATTCTTTGGATGGCTTGAACACGAAGAGCCAGAATCAATCACAGAGAAGTGTGCTGCAGAACATGTCTATCTTGTTCCATTAAGGGGAGGCGTACGAATAGGCTTGTGCGCAATACCACTCTCTTCCATCCGTAGAGTGGTTCAAACACTCCAAAAAGCACTCAACTGAGGAATCAGCATGGTACGTAACGTACGGGAAAATCTCATCCTTTCAGGAATGGTATGCATTGCCTTTGGAGGTTTCCTGACCATCGGCGGTGTTCTGTCAATGGGCGTCATCATCGGAATTTCAGGAGTATTCCTCTTTGTCATAGGAATGGGTACTTCGAGTAACCAAACCCTTGCTCCTGCAGAGATAGCTGCATGGAAGCCATCAGCAGAACAACTCCCTGATGCTAATCGCATCATGTATAGAGTAGATGTCACTATTGACGAGCCTAAGAAAACAACAATTCTCTGTGGACCATGTGGAACGGTCACCGAACTTGACGGAGATCGCCCCTCCCAATTCACTTGCCCATCATGCAACACGAAGTTGTATGAGGACGAAGAAGAGTAATCACTTCTGTTCGAATTCGTACCCTTGCTGGGTCGTTTGTTGAGGCATCTGCTGAACAGGTTGTTGCATTTGTTGAACAGG
>QQSG01000134.1:6720-9650 GCA_003602665.1 Candidatus Poseidoniales archaeon | reverse complement strand
AGCGTTTATAATCGATTCAATTACGTTTCTTTTTGCAACCTTGATGTTGATACCTCTTGTTGTACCACAAACGTTTGATAAATCTAGTGAAGGATCATTGATTAAAAGTTCTCTAAAAGACATATGGTTAGGCCAAAAGAGGATCAAGAGTGAACCTCGCCTGCTTCGTATCATCTTTGCGAAAACGTCCTGGAATATTGCAGGAGGTGGCCTTGCAGGAGTGTTCCTCGTTCTAGCAGGTAATGAAATCACATTCGTTGGAACTGCTCTTGGATTTGGAATATTTTTCTTCGCAAGAGGTATCGGCACTGGCATCGGGCCAATTTTGGCGAGAAATGTGTTTAAAGACTCTACTAAGTGGCCAAAAATGGTTGGATTACTCATCGTAGTCAGTGGATTTTTCTACACACTTGTAGGTTTGAGTTTAGGAGGTCCAATCCTATTGACACTTGCCCTAGTCACCTTAGCCCATACTGCGAGTGGTGGGAATTGGGTATTATCCACTGTACTCACTCAGGAATGGGTAGAAGATGAAATGAGGGGTCGTGTCTTTTCGACCGATATGCTCCTTATGTCCATGGGACAGGTGATTTCAACAATTTCAGCAGGTTTCTTAATTGAAAAAGGAGTTGTAAATCTGCAACAAGGAATTCTTGCATATTCCCTTCTTATGATACTGAGTGGGATTGTATTCACGCTGTGGAATCCTAAGAACCAAGGCAAACTTCGTGAAGACACTCTGGTGGCGTGAAGTATCGTCTGGAGTCACTAGACTCATCAATTACATCGAGTTGGAGTGTGGATGTATCTCCTTCTTGTATTGTTACAAGGGTGGAAGTACTAGCTGGAAGATAATCTTCTCCGGTTGAGGTTAATGTAACTCTAATTGTATGACCTTCCAAGAGAACAGCATCAAGAGGCATAAATTCCATCTTCGCATTGATCGTCTCGAAAATTGGAGTCCATGTTTGAATTTGATCTCCTCCTTCATGATATCTCAAATCCATGATGGCATGACCCACGTGTATGCATGTGTTTTCAAAACAATCTTCGAGGAGAGCATAAAGTTGGCCACCAAGACTCGCAGTTGTGACGTCAACGTGAAGCCGCGGTACTCCAGCAATTCTCATTGTCTCGGAAAGGGGTTCAGTTTCCCACACTGGACCGGTCGTAGCATCTGGAATGACGGTTAATGAGCCTCCGATATTGGATAACTCACTACCTAACGCAGCAACCCATTCCGTGGTGTCAGATGGTGGATATCTATCTTCAAGTCTCCATTCACCTAGATTATCTTGAATTTCGATATATTGACCAGGTTGTTCTCCACGGTTTTGAAGATAATATTCGAACCATTCGTAGAGATCTTGCATCCAATCATATCGAATCATTTCAGGAAACGCTTCACCACCACGACCACCCATATCGCTTCTATCATTGAGTTGAATGGGTCTATCGGGATAATCATGATCCCATTGTCCAAAAAGTCCCTTCGCTTCAATGCCAGCATCGATGAGAGCATTCATGGTTGGAACGGCCATGTGAGGGTCAACGTTCCAATCATGCATGCCTTGTATCAGGTAAACTGATCCCTGGTAATTGTCAAGCACTCTGTCCAAGAAATACCGTTCTGCCCAGTAATCACCAAACTGCTCAGAACCCAAAAGATAGGCTGCCGTGCCAGTACCCGGACCGATGAGATAATCGGGGCAAATATTCTGATAGTCTTCTTCATCTCCATCTAACCCATATGATCCATAAACACCGTTGTGCATAATGGGGGCACGTGCTTCTGCACTTCCATTTCTCCACATGAGTTCCTTGACACCAATAAGGCCTGAGATTGGTACAATCGTTTTGAGATAATCATGTTCAGCTCCAAACATAGCAGCTTGCCAAGGGGTGGAACCATCATAGGATTTTCCAATCAAACCTACGTTGCCATTGCTCCAGTTCTGTTCACCAAGCCAGCGAACCGCTGCATCATTACCAAGTTGTTCAGCAGTACCCATGAGATCCATGCAATGGTTGGAACGACCCGTACCTGCAACAGACACTTGTGCAAAGGCGTATCCGTGAGGCAACATTTGTTCGACCATCATTGATCCAAGCCAACTGCCAGGAACTTCAATTGTAGGAGTTTCAACGGAAGGCTCTTGGAAGTATGGGCCAATCTCTGCGATGACTGGGACTGTAACTCCATCAGGCACATCAGGCCTCCATACAGCGAGACTAATCAAACCGTTTGGTGCTGCTCCGCCTTCCTCAATTGGGAGAACATATTCAACAAAATGGTGAGTTGAATTCCATTCATTTGGAGTTTCTAGTATTTCATAAGGTCCGGATTCTAATATGTAACCAAAATCTGTATCGACTGTATAATCTTCGAGGTAACGTTCCCAAATTGGGACATTTCCTTGTTCGGAAGTGCTATCTTGTACCACATTCACAAAGGAATCCCCGAATAAGGCTGAAACAAAAAGGAACACTAGACAAACTGCAATTGTGCTCCCCAATACAGCATTGAAGGATTTATTATCATCTCTTTGAGCCAATGTGGAGTCCACCTTCCCATCTCCTCCTTCTACGCTCATTGGTTAGCCATCGCAGTCCTATTATTGAATCCGTCGAAGTATTGAGTTGTGAACAATCCTCAAAGGCCATCAATCCTACGCACACCTATGGATGAAGCGGGGCGAATCGAAATGATACGTGCGGGATTACTTTCCCAGTTGCCAAATCATCCAGGATTAGATGCTTCAGTCGACCATGCCCCAATCCGCAAGCAAGTACTTTCCGCTCAAGAAGAAAGACTAGCAATAGAAAATGCTCTACGTTACTTTCCTGAATCGAACCATAGTATACTAGGGCCAGAATTTCTTGATGAGTTGCGGACATACGGTCGAATATACATGTATCGTTTCCGTCCT
>QQSG01000134.1:0-6444 GCA_003602665.1 Candidatus Poseidoniales archaeon | reverse complement strand
GTGGTTGTAACAAATGGTATGATGATTCCAAATTACTCAACCGTAGATCACTATGAACGATTAAATGCCATGGGTGTAACCCAATATGGCCAAATGACTGCAGGTTCCTACATGTATATTGGACCACAAGGAATTGTTCATGGAACTACAATTACGTTAATGAATGCTGCAAGAATGAAATTCGGTGTTCCTGCAAATGGAGATTTAGGAGGATTGTGTTTTGTTACATCAGGATTAGGAGGCATGTCAGGGGCACAAGCCAAAGCAGCTGTTATTGCAGGAGTCTCTTGTATTGTGGCGGAATCAAATGCAATCGCTGCAAGGAAAAGACATTCTCAAGGATGGGTCGAACAAATTACCGAGGATGTTGATGAAGCGATTGATCTAATGCTAGCATCAGCCCAACAAAAAATTGGCACATCGATTGGTTTTATCGGAAATATTGTGGAATTATGGGAGCGTTTGGTTGAACGTGACGTAATGATTCATTTAGGAAGCGATCAAACATCGCTTCACAACCCTTTTCAAGGCGGATATTATCCTGCAAATTTATCATTCGAGGAATCCCTAGACCTCATGCATACCAGTCCTGATGAATTTAAATTGGCTGTGAAATCGACTCTAAAAAGACACGTGGATGCAATTAATTCTATGGCAGAAAAAGGAATGTTCTTTTGGGATTATGGGAATGCATTCCTACTTGAGGCAGGGCGTGCAGATGCTGATATCTTCGATGCAGATGGTGATTACAAATATCCATCTTATGTCGAGGATATTATGGGGCCGTTGTGCTTTGACCGTGGGTTTGGACCCTTCCGTTGGGTATGCTCTTCAGGACTAGAAAAGGATTTACAGATGACTGATAAAATTGCATTTGATACCCTCTCTGAATTATATGAAGTGGTAAACGATGAAGACGTTAAGCAACAGATACGAGACAATCTAAAATGGATTGAAGAAGCAGATAGACATCAATTAGTTGTTGGCTCTCAAGCACGTATCTTATACGCTGATGAACAAGGAAGAAATGCGATTGCAACGAAGTTTAACGAGGCTATTGCAGATGGGAGAATTTCTGCTCCAGTAATTCTTGGAAGAGATCATCATGATGTGAGTGGCACGGATTCTCCTTACAGGGAAACAGCGAACATCAAAGATGGTTCGAAATGGACTGCCGATATGGCTGTCCAGAATTTCATAGGTGATGCAATTCGCGGCGCTACATGGGTTAGTTTACACAACGGAGGTGGTGTTGGTTGGGGTGAAGTAATGAATGGAGGATTTGGAATGGTTATTGATGGCTCTGAAGATTCCAAAGAGAGACTCCAATCCATGCTTCATTGGGATGTAAACAACGGTGTCGCTCGAAGAGCCTGGGCAAGAAACTCGGGTGCAGTCACTTCAATTAAGGAAGCCATGAAATCCAATACATCACTAAAGGTCACATTACCAAATATAGTAGACAAAAATCTTCTTGAAGAATTTTTCAATGGTGAGTAATATGAGCAAGCGTACAATTACACTCGATGGTACCACATTGACCTCATCCGAAGTTGTCGAGGTTGCTTCGAATCATTCTCTTGTTAACATTGCAGAAGAATCTATGATTCGAGTGAAAAATGCACGCTCTGTCGTCGATCGTATATTGAAAGAAAAAGAAGTCGTTTACGGAATAAATACTGGTTTCGGCTCCCTAGTTAATACACAAATCAATTCAGAAGAATTAGAAACGTTACAATTGAATCTCATACGCTCACATGCTACTGGGTTAGGAGATTTGATGTCAGTGGAAGAAGTCAGGGCAATGATGTGTGTTAGAATAAACTCACTTGTTAAAGGAAATTCAGGATGCCATCCTGATGTAATACATCAGCTGGTAACATTT
Organism: Candidatus Poseidoniales archaeon; assembly: GCA_003602665.1. GTDB lineage: Archaea > Thermoplasmatota > Poseidoniia > Poseidoniales > Poseidoniaceae > MGIIa-L2. The sequence continues at coordinate 4,559 of QQSG01000134.1, read as the reverse complement.
CTCAACAACGGAATTCATCCAGTAATCCCGCGTATAGGAAGCTTGGGGGCCAGTGGTGATTTAGCCCCCCTTTCCCATTTGGCATTGGGTCTCATCGGCGAGGGAACAGTTTTGTTTAACGGTGAGGAAAGAAAAGCGAAAGATGTCCTCATGGAGTGCGAACTGCTTCCATTGACTCTACGAGCTAAAGATGGGCTATCTTTGATCAATGGAACCAGTCAAATGACAGGATTCCTCTGTCTTGCATTAGAACGTCTCAAAAATTTACTCACATATTCTGACCTTGTTGCATGTATGTCAATTGACGCAACAGAGTCCACGGTTACTCCAATGGATGAAAGAGTACATTACGCACGCCCTCATCCTGGCCAAATATTTGTTTCCAATCGGATTCGAAGGATTTTATCTGATTCTGCTATACTAGGAGCGCATAAGGAGTGTAACCGTGTTCAAGATCCATATTCATTCCGTTGCATACCACAGGTACATGGGGCAGTATTGGAAACCCTTCAACGATTAAACGAAGTGGTTCATATTGAATTGAATTCTGCAACAGATAATCCTCTAATTTTCCCAGACATATCGAATCCAGGTCGTCATGAAATTGTATCCCAAGGAAATTTTCACGGAGAAATTTTAGCCCTGACAGCTGATGCAATGTCATTATCATTATTCGAGATTTCATCGATAAGTGAAAGAAGAATCGATCAAATGCTTGACCCCAATAGATTGGCTATCAAACCGTTTTTAGCCGAAGATGCAGGACTTGAATCTGGTCTAATGATCGTTCAATATTCTGCTGGGGCTTCTCTTGGAGAACTACACGGCCACGCATCACCACGGACTTCTTTTTCAACGACAACATCTGCTGGACAAGAAGATCATGTCAGTATGGGTTCAACGGCATGCTGGAATTTACTTCAAGCAATCCAAAGATCCTCCGAAGTAATTGCTTGCGAGCTTTTTGTAGCTCGAAGGGGACTACACTTCATACACGATAAGTCATCAAAACAAATTGAAGTTTTAATTCGCTGTATCGATACGATCGTTATTGACGATGTCTCAGACAGAACGACAAGTTCAGAGTTAAGAGATATTGCTAAACAATTGCTCCAATCAGCATGGTTGTCATTAATCGAAGCAGAATCCAATCGGATTCCAAAATTAATCACTGAAGTATCGACGTTCTAACTCATCTAAACCTGTTAATTGTCGAATTCTAAATTGAGCAATTGAGCGTTCTTGGGAATCTCTTACGTTTACTGAAACCCAATTATCAAGTTGTACTGCTCTACGAACTTTTTCTTCAACAAGATTGTAAGCGTGATACATTGATTCCGAGCTTGTAGAGAACAAAGCAGACTCAACCTCAGATACATCAAGACCCATTCTACGCCATTGTAGTACTCGCCGTTGGAGTAATGATTTTGAAAATCCCTTTTCTGGTAAGCGCGTAAGAAACACCAATTTCGGAGATCCATCATCATGAAGTTCAACCTCAATATTTTCTGATGATTTACTCCCAGGGAATTCATCGCCCTCATTTCGGATTAAATCAATGTTAATCTCAACATCTACATTTAGAATTGGAGCCTCACGAGTTATCTGATTCAATTCAATAGGACTGAATGAATCAGCATTGACGGAGATATACATATTCCAATATGTACGATGAATAGAATCTGAAAGAGTTCTAATGAAACCCAATAATGAATCAAATCCATGTAAAGAAGAAAGCCATTCCAATCCCTCAAGGAAAATAGCCCCCTTATGATTCGATAATCTCTTAGAAATTAATGTCATTAGTTCGCTGTAACTCGGTGATATCGTCCCATCACCTGGTCGTTCCGTCAGCCAATAAGTTTCAATATCTTTGATATCTAAATGCTCAATTAATCTACGATGAGGCATTCTGGATATGAAGAGTCTATGCGAATCTTCGTCAGATTCAATACGATCAATTGCAGATACAAAATCTTCGGAAGTTGAAAAAAGAAGAGTTTGAAGTTGGCCCGTCATATTTTCCCCTTGAATTCACCAGAACACAAGAGATACATAGGTTTCATCGTTAAAATCTTCATGAAGGATTATAATTGCCGAGGTGTTGAGTAAGACCGGTGACAATGGTATGACCGAAGAAAATGAAGAGATAGCAATGGCAGAATGTGGTTCTTGCCGAGCAGTCGTGCCGATTGATTCAGAGAACTGCCCTGAATGTGGAATTTCTTTCTCTGGGGTATCTGAAGAAGCCTTGGGTGAATGTGGAGCATGCAACTCACTTGTACCATTAGATTCTACTAAATGTCCTGAATGCGGCGTTGTTTTCGTAGCAGACGATGTCATTGACATCCTTCGTACATGGATGGCAACAAATTCAATGGATGTGAAAACACTCTTNGGAAGATTCGATACCAATGGAGACGGTCGAATTGATTCAGACGAACTAAAATCTGGATTATTATCACTTAATTTAGCAGATCTCCCTCCTAGCCAAGTTGATAAATTAGTTAATGCAATTGATGAGGATGGAGATAGCCTTGTGGATTTAGATGAGCTCCAATCAATAATCGGTGGCGAAGAACTCGAAGAATCATCGGATGCTTCGGAAGAGGCTGATGATGTAGATAGCGTGGCTCTTGACCACAATGAAAATGTTCTATCTAAGGTAATGGAATCTAATGAAATTGAATCTTCTGATAAGGATGCTTTCCTTACATTCGCACAAAATTTTAATGAAGATGGGAATAAATATCTCAATAAATCTGAATTGGAAGCGGCAGCAGAAGCATGGAACGCTCAGGACGATGCTGAAACACAAGATATTGCTGATGAAATTCAGGAAGATGAACTAATTGAAGAATTAGTGGAATCTGAAGAAGAGATTGCTGATGAAGTCGAAGAAGAATCTGATGAAGAAGTCGGTGAGGAATCTGAAGAAGAGGCTGCTGAAGAAGTTGAAGAAGAATCTGAGAGTGAAGATACAGATGAATATGAACAAGAATCAGAAGTTGAGGACACTGAGGAAGATGGAGAAGAATCGGAATATAACGAAACTGAAGAAGGTTTAGAGGATCGTAGTATTTCTCAAATTTTCGAAGACATCTTAGATTCAATAGACGAACAAGATCTCACACTCTCAACAGCATTTGGTAATATGGATGAAGATGGAGATCGGATGATCACAAGATCAGAACTCGGTTCGAAACTAAGCAACTTCCTAGATTATGATTTATCTGAATCTGAACTCGATTCCATGATGGCTTCAATGGATGAGAATTCTGATGGAAATATCGATATGATTGAATTCGTTTCGTCGATTGAAAATCATGAGGATTCAATATCCAGTATTGATGACGAGGAAGCTGAAACTGTCAAAACCTTCCCTACCAAATGGCATTCTCGTTTCATGTCTAAACAATGGCATGATATCGTCTGGCCACTAATTCACACCGGTTTAGCAATACTGATTATTGCTGCTTTAGCAAATGGATTATTCCCGTTCGTTGATGGAGAAGGCGGTACTGTGGAACTCGAAACAGAAGCAGGAGATGGTTGGATGAACGCAAATGACGTTGTTATTGATGAAGGCCAGGCATATCCGTGTGAGCCTACTGTTCAAATTGGGAAATGTAAAAACTCTCTAACCCCACTAGCAGGCGATTCTAGTTCTATGCCGGGTGGGTTTTATCTCGATGGAATTATACTTATGGTTCTCTCTACCATTGGTTTGATTGGAAGTTTGTACACTCACCTCGTATTAGCACCTTCTTGGAGAGCCCGTGTCAAAGCTATGAAAGAGGTTAGTGAAGACAAGGCAGATGTTCAAGAATCCCTTGAAAATGAAGATGAAGTAGAAGAATCTGCGAATGATGATGCAGAAACTGAAGAGTCTGAAATTGATGAATCCGAAGAGGAAGAAATCGATAATGATGAAATTGAAGATGAAGCAGAAAATGAAGAACTCGACATAGGATCTTTTGTCGGTGTTGATATCGATGGTGAAGAATACTATGGTACAATCATCGAGTTTGACGACGATGAAGATACAGTGACCATTGAGGAAGAAGAGTCTGGTGATGAAATTACTGCTTACCAAGATGAAATGTTTGTCCCTGAGGATTGAATTTGACAGACCCTTTACAGATATTCATCCGTTCGGTACGATGTCCTTCGTGTGGGACTCTTGAAAATATAGGTACGTTCAAATGCCCCGAATGTGGATTATTCCATTCCACCTTACCGATGGAAGAAAGGAAGGCTCCGGAACCAGGTCAACGTATCCAGGAAAGAGAAATCGATCCAACCGCGTATTCACTATCATCGACAGCCCTCCCCTTTGACGAAGAATTTCAACAGACCGATGAAATTCAAACATGGGGCGGTGGAAATACCGATTTTTCTAACCTTGGAGAGGATACTCCTTTGGCCAAATTACCCAAAAAGAATTCAGAATCGAATGTTGATGTGATTCACGAAGATTAATTATACAAAAATCAATTATTATTTTTGATTTAACAGAGTGCAATGTTGTAAATTCATTGGTGGGCTCGGAGAGAATC
>QQSG01000133.1 GCA_003602665.1 Candidatus Poseidoniales archaeon | reverse complement strand
GATTCGTAGATCAACTTGTTTGTTGAACGGTCTAGAATCTTGACTTGAACTTCACAAGTTCCAGCGCTGCAGGTATCGTCAGATCCTTCGCTGATGGTTACTTCCTCACCGAAAGCCCACTTGCCGTCATCGTTGTCTGAGATAGCACAGCCAGTTGACGTTGCTTTGTCAGGGTTGGTGCATTCGACGTAGACGCCGCCATCAGCCTTCATCTGTACAATGACAGTAGACCATGACAGTTCGTCTCCAGCGTCAAGTGACACGTAGACGATTGCTTCTCCAGTTCCTGTGGTGAAGGTTGTTCCTGCGCTGTTGACTTCAAAGTCATACATCGAGAAATCCCCGTCTGTGTTGCCTTCTGCAAGCTGGGATGCCCAGACATACAGAACACCTGCCAGTACAACTGTGATTGCGACCATAAGGATGGTTGCGATAACAGGGCTGACTGCTTCTTCGTTCATGTTTTCGTTTTTCATATTTTTGTCCTCCATTACCCGTATCGGGCGTATCCTACCCACCATCGAGATGATATTTAAACGCATCGGGGTTAATGAATGGTTCTTACGACTTTGTTCGCGATACTGCGCCTTAATTCTTTTTCAAAAATAAAAATAAATTAACCAGTGCGAGTGGTACAATTCGTTTGTAAATAACACAACGTTTTCACTAAATTGTAACAAAAAAGAGGTGAACAGGGTGAGAGCTTACGGAGAGGGGATGGGATGCACTCAACGAGAACTTTACAGCCCTGTTCGGGTCAGACTATGCACTTCGCCTTTATATGAGTTGTCAGTATTGAGAATCCGGAGTTAAATCCCCTCATTCTACTGTTAAGATCTCTGGCCCGCCTTCAGTGACAAGTACTGTGTGCTCGAATTGGCAGATATTACCACCATCTTTGCAACCCAGCACATGGTATGTCTCTAAGAAACGAATGCTGATTAATTTCTTGACCAGAGCACGCCACTTGCTTTGGCGAGATTCTTCATCTGCTTCAGGGAACGGTTTCTCCAGCATTGGATATGCCCAACGTTCAGCGAATGGCAGAGTTGAGTACCGTTCTTCGAGGTTACGTGCCATCTGAGCCCCTAGTGGCTTGAGTTGCCCCTTTGCACGAGCTTTTCTAGACGTGGTTAACCCGGTAATCCGATAGATGTTGGAAGAACTTGGAGTTCCGAGGTTCTTGATCATTCCAGAGGACCCAGTTGTGTTGAATGGTTCAATCGCGTAAATTCCTCCCTCTTCAACCACGCCTCTAAACCCTTGATTATCTGGGCCACAGGCATAGGATGGTACTGAAACTCCTGCATGGAGTTCCCATGGTTTAAGTTGATGTCCACACAAATTTCGAATTGGTTGGAAGCCAGCATCAAGCGATGGCTGAGCTGCCGCCTGGCCCACTTTGTACCATGGCGTACCAGGGTGAAGCATTTCGATTGCTGCGTCCCTGGCTTCTTTTGCTGCTTTGATTTGTTCGGTGTGTTCGTTACCGTTTCCAATTTCAAATGTCAAAGCATTATCAGCAATATGCCCTTTGATATGAACCCCAAAATCAATTTTTACGCAATCCCCTTTTTGGAGAACCATTTCCCCTTCCCAGCCTTCAACAGGATTGATACTGTGATCAGTGGTGAAATGGGCAGCGAGATCGTTTACTGCAATGGTACCGGGGAAAGCAGGTTTGCCCCCGTGTCGATGAATGTAGCGTTCTGCTGATTCAATGACTTCGTGAAAGGTCTTTCCCGGAGTTAATTCAAGCTTCATCGCTTCAAGCGTTCTGCGAGCAACATGGCCTGCATCTTTCCAATACTTTAGCGTCGATTCTTCCACCAAGTGACCACGTCATTCGTAGGTACCACGCCCTCTCTGATAACAGTTACCAACGAATCAGGGTTCTTAAAATCGAATTTTACGAAGGTGCTTCCGGGCCCTGTAAGCCTTTTACCATCGAGAATTGCGATTTCTCCCAATCCCAATCCTATAGCAGCATCTCGAACGGTGAGGGCTGGCTCTTCCCCAGCTTCATTAGCACTTGTAGCAGTCACGGGGCCAACTGTTTCTGCGAGTTGCCGAGCAACTGGATGATCAAACACGCGTATTGCAATTGAATCACCGCCTATCCTTGCATCAAGCGTTTCTTTGCTCGGAAAAATTACAGAGAAGCAACCCCGAGGAAAATCCGATAAGAATTCCTCGACCTCTGGATGAATTTCAACCATATCGCGAACCTGATCAAGTGAAGCAACTCCGATAGAAACTGGTTTGTCTGAAGATCTCGCTTTCAATTCAAATAATCGATCTAAGCCATCAGATGTTGGAATACAACCTAGTCCTGGTAATGTTGAAGTTGGATAGGCGATAATTCCACCATCTCTAATGTAGGATACCTGCGCCACTGAGAGCGTCATTTCATCACCTCAACGCGTCCATTCTGAACAATGCAGGCGAGCGATTTCTTCTGCTACATCCTTATCTGCAGTTTTAACCAGGAGCTTTCCGCTCGGATAGAGCGTTAAATCTGCGGAGCCTGTAAACGTCCAGACGATTCTTGATTGAACTCCGGCTTCAAATCCAGCTGCTGAAATTTTCAGACCTACTGCTCCTATATCGATTGATTCAATACCATCTGGAACAATCTGCCAAGAGGCTTTATTTCCGCAAAGTTCCATTGCAAAACCTTCGGTCATGAATTCACCTCATAGTTCGTCTGGGCGGGATGGAGGGCCTGAGGGGGGGCCGCTTGGAGGGCCTGAGGGTGGACCGGATGGTGGGCCACTTGGAGGACCCGAGGGTGGACCGCTTGGGGGACCTGACGGTGGACCGCTTGGAGG
>QQSG01000132.1:3124-5388 GCA_003602665.1 Candidatus Poseidoniales archaeon | reverse complement strand
CGATGCATCAGTTGTCCTCACCTAAGTCGAACCGTGGATGGGTTTTAGCTGGGGGAGTCCATGTCGTCTACACGGTAAGTTTACTCGTCCTATCCCTCGTGTATGCAATGTTTGAGCCCGCCCCAGATTGGTTTGAATCCAATGATAGTGGATTTGGTGATCAGTTGTTTTATTCCATGTCAGATTCAACGATTTACTTACTCTTTCCAGCCTTTGTGGTCACGCTGGTTAGTGCTCTGATGGCGATTCAAGTAAAATGCAACAAAATATTTGTTATCGTTCTACCGGCAGTTTCTCAACTTGCCTGCACCTTGTTGTGGATGGTACTTGTAGCATCTGTGTTCCCCGATGCTGATTTTTCAGAAGCGTGGGAGGAAGTTTTTGGAGAAGATTTCTTTGAGAATGTAATTCCAGGGTTTATCTCTCACATAGCATTGTGTGCGGGAATTGTAGCACTTCACAAAGTAAGTTCCAACGACTAATCAGAGTTCGTTCGGTACCGGTGTCTGATCCATATGCAGGAATGCATAGACAGCCCACCATGTGACGATGTCCCATGAATGAACAAGATTGTTGATTCCCGTTGAATTATCTGTTCCCATATATTCGATCATCGTTTCCATTGTATCGCATTCACGGTGATAACACGGATACCCATCGACCAATCCATTCCAGCCAAGTGTAGCAACTCCAATATTTTGGAATGAATCGTGGTCACTTCGAGCAGTCGGTGATTCGTAAATTGCCACTGTATCTTCGTAAATGTCACCCCATAGTGGACTTTCTCCACCTTCAAGCCAAGCTTCTCTTCCACGATCTATTTCGTTTCCGAGATCGAGTGCATCACCGCCTATCCATTCAGCTAAATGGTACATTCCGGCTTGGTCGATAACGTCTCCAGTGCCATCTGGGCCAAGGTATACTGAGAGCGCATAATCTCCAGGATAGTTGACTCCGGCCATATCCAAGTTCAGATAATTGCTAACGGTAACTCCCTCTGGCAGATCGTTCGCAAATGAGCGTGAACCCCACAGGCCTTCTTCTTCAGAAGACCATAAGCAGAAAACCATTGTTCGGCGTGCATCGAATTCTGCTAGAACACTGGCTGTTGTCAAGACCATACTCGAACCAGCAGCATTGTCGTAGGCGCCGTGTCTTGTCCCATAACCTGGAACACCAATTTGAGCACCGGGCGTGTAAGCTACCGGGGGTGCAATATCAAAATGGGCGCCAAAAATCAACCATTCATCGGGATATACCGAACCTATTTTGTATCCGCAAATATTTACCGCCCAAGCAGTATTCGATTGGAATCTATGTACTTCGACAGAATCTAAGCCATAGCCTTGCATCACACCCTCGAAATAAGTAATTGCGTGTTCATAAGAGGGGTTTGCATTTCCAATCCACCGATCGAGATAGCCAACTGCCCCATCTGCACCGCATGTAGCACAAGGAGTATCATCGGTGATGAAATCCACCCAATCATAGACGTCTCGGCCGTTAACCCAGCCATCACTTGCACCCACGCCATTTTCTTCATTTAAATCGGCACGGAATGGGCGACTTGTTTCCATGATCAAAGGAATCACGTCACCTCCAGATGCGTTTCCAGGAACCAACCAGGGCCAAAGTCCACCTACATCTTGGTTCTCGACTGCTTGAACTGTGGAACCTTTCGATGGATTTTCAAGCCATGTAATCCACGATTCATCTGCTTCTCGGATTGGCCAATCGACTCTCCCGATGTCTCCGATAAAGAAGACAATCGCATCATTTCGTGGGGGAAAGAGAATGTTTACGTTTACTTGTTCGCCAGAGTTCATATTCAATACAGTTCCATTCTGAGCCCGCATTGAACCTGGATCCTGAATAAAATAAGGGATAAATACAGATAGATCTGAACTCGCATCTAGCGTTATGCTCTGCCACATTCCAGCCTCAAGAGAAGATGCTTCAACAACGGCCAAGGATGATTCGCCAAGTTGTTGGGTTTCCTCTTCACCAAAGCATCCTGAGAGTGGAGCCAGGAGCATCAGAGAAACCAAGAGCATTGCTTGCATTGGAATACGCATGAGGATAGCCAAAGGCTTGACTGCTTTGAATTCAGCGGTAAACCGAGCAAATGTATTCATCACCAAGAGTTAAATGACGAAGTGGAGCCGATTGTTCATGGCTACTGTCCGTACGGACCAGAAGCAACGTGCCCTGATGCGCGCTGTTCCTGAGTCCTTTTCCAAAGCCCTTGCCAAGTATTTTGGTTC
>QQSG01000132.1:0-3048 GCA_003602665.1 Candidatus Poseidoniales archaeon | reverse complement strand
GTTACGATCCTTCCAGCTGATGAAAATCATCCTGACTGTATTTTCGTTGAAGACCAAGCAATCGTTATCGATGGTCATGTGCTTTTGCCACTCCCGGGACATCCGTCCAGAGTTGCTGAACAACCTCCTATCGCTGATTTTCTTTCCCGACAACTCAACGGATTCCAAGTCTGTGGAATGTTCGGAGATGCGCGTATGGATGGCGGAGATCTTCTTCGATTGGGCAACATCTTCTTTGTAGCCCGTTCAAAAAGAACAAATGACGCAGGAATTGAAACCCTAAGAAATCTGCTCACTCACCTTGGCCATGAACTACGTATCATCGACATCCCTACGGAAAAGGCACTTCACCTAACATCAATCTCTTCTACACCGACCGACCAAGTTATTCTCACAGCTGAAGGATTCCTCAACGCTGACGATTTCGGAGAACTTCCTGAAGGATGCAAGGTTATTTTCCTTCCTGAAGAAGAAGTCTATGGCTGCAACACAATTGGTCTCGGAAATGGAAAAGTACTCGTGGCAAAAGGATATCCTACTGTACTGGAAACCGTTGAGAAATTGGGGCTTGAGCCTATTGTTCTCGACATGAGTCAAATCAGAGAGGCCGATGGCTCGATTACATGTTGCACACTCTTCTTCTGAAGAAGCAATGAGTGTGTTGATATACGCGAGTGTAGCCGTTTAAACTGCTGCAGGGGTCGCCCAGCTTGGTCAAAGGCGCTGGGATGAGGTCCCAGTCCGTATCGGTTCGCAGGTTCGAATCCTGCCCTCTGCACCATTTCCACCAACAAACTTGACATTCTTCCGTGCATACGGACTGGCGATAGCCATGGCCGAGGGACCAGAAGTTAACGAAATCCGAGACACTGTTGTTACACAAGTTGTTGAAGGCGGATATGTTACTGCAGTACCGATTATCATCCTCTCACTCTACCTTTTCGTACAAGGTTACCGCAGACTGGTCATTATTACGGCAATCGCCGGGTGTGCTATTGGTTATCTCTCAGCAAGCACACTTCATCCATACATGCTCGACCTTGGGCTTAATCTCACGCTTGATCGATTCCAGTTGTTTTCTGCGATGGCTTTTGCTTTGATTGCAGTAATGATCACTTCAATTTCAATTCGCTTCCTAGCAACTGGATTTGTTTTTATCATTATTTCAAACGGTATTCAAATGCTGAAAAATTATGGCATCAACCCAGAGAAAGGAGAGTTACTTCCAGGGATTACTGCGATTATCGCTTTCTTCGTCGGCATGTCATTCAGACACGTTTTACCTGCCTTCGTGGCGGCTCTTCTCTCAGGCATCGGGCTGTTTGTAGGCGGATGTATTGTGCTCGATCTCCCTCTCTCATACCTTGACCTTAGTCAATCAAATGCGCCTCTCGCCTGTATTCCTGTTGCTTTTATCAGCCTGTTTGTCCAGCGATGGCACAAGAAGAAACACAGTCCTGATGACGGAGAAGTTACCGTTCGTGAGCAACAGCAGGTGGTTCGAAGAGCCAGGTACCACCCAGAGCTAGAAGTAGACACTCAGTGGGCTCGTGGTGGATTAAGAAAGTAAACGTAGGGTACTATTCTTTGTAGTATTATTCAAAACAATTGATGAAAGCCTATGTCCAAAGAGTTGGATTTCCAAGTTGATTACAGCAAGTTGACTAAGGAACAACTCAAAAAATTGTGTGAACAAAATGGGTTAAAGAAGAGCGGTAATAAATCGGATTTACTTGAAAGACTGAATCAACTTCCTGATTCCCCTCCCTCAAAAGGCGGAAAAAAAATCCGTGTAAAATGTCCCGCCTGCTCACAATCCCTGTTTGTTCCTTCAGGGCATGATGGAGATCTGAAATGTCCAGCTTGCTTGGTTATTTTTGATTCACGTGCTTCGTCTTTTGTAAAGACACATGGCGTGAAAATTAACGTTCAATCAGATAGTGAAAAAAAGGTATTGGTGAGCCTCATTGCAGGATTATATTTTTCTTCTTTCTTATTCGGTGAATTTCTACTTGGTTTGGCGTTGGGGGCCGGCGATCAAGGCTGTTTCTGCTGTATGCTTGGACTGTTTTGGTCTCTCCCTTTTATTGGCTTTAGCGCTGCACTAGGAGACCAAGGGAGTTATAGAACACCTATGCTGATTTTATTTGGGGTCCTTTCATTCATCCATACGTTTGGACTCCTTGGATTCGTTGTTCTGCTAAGCCAATTTGCTGGAAGTGGATTTTGATAGATTATTCAATAAAAACTGAGATCTCATCCAACTCTTTTCGATCAATATCCGGAACCATGGCCTTCTCACTTGGATAACCAACTGGAAGGACTAACATTGCATGTTCATGTACGGGTCGCTCGAGGATATCTCTCAAGAATCCCATTGGAGAAGGTGTATGCGTGAGTGTAACAAGGCCCATATTGTGTATTGCATGAATGAATAATCCAGCTGCTATCCCACAACTTTCAGTGCTGTAATACGTTGGCCCCCACTCGCGATTTTCGCGTAGACGTTTCGATTGTCTAAACAATACAATCACCCATGGAGCGTCGGTAAGATGTTCTTTGATGGCATCGGTTCCTAACGGATCAAGAACTTCTTTCCAAGCATCTGGCATTCGTTGAGAATAGGTTTTTCTTTCCTCTTCTTCAGCGGCATCACGTATCTTTTGTTTGAGTGATTGCGATGATATTGCGACAAATGTCCATGGTTGAAGATGAGCGCCACTTGGTGCAGTTCCCGCACACATAATGGCACGTTCAATCAATTCTTTTGGCACGTCTTTGGTTGAGAAATGGCGCGTTGTACGCCGTTTCTGCATAAGGTGAAGTAACTGTTCAGAGCGATGTTGCATCTCAACGAGAGATGTCTCTTCCCAGTCCAAATCAATGAATCCCTGCTCGGTCATGGACTTTGCAAAGCGTGGACGGTTATGGTATTGTATCTCAATCGTTTGAAAATGCGTCTGGTTTGAAAACCCAGCGGTACTCATCTTCTCGGTCATAATATGCTTTGATAACTGGATGATTAGCCATTTTCTGATGATATTCCAA
>QQSG01000131.1 GCA_003602665.1 Candidatus Poseidoniales archaeon | reverse complement strand
ATCTTGGCTTTCAATTTCCCAATATGGGCATTTGTTGCCTTGTTTTTTTGGGTCTTATCGATCTCGGCGCGAATCAAATCGATTTGCTCCTTAATCGTCGCCATCGTAACGCCTCATTCGCAATGGCAAGACCGCTGTTCTTGAATGCTCTTGCTCATGTGGCTCAATTTATTGAAAAGTTGAAGCCTGTGGAGAAGCCGAATGCCTCAAAGAAGAGTGGTGCTTGGTTTGAGTTATGGGGCTTGAAATCATCGTACTCTTAGTCGATGTTTCTCGTCTTAAATTGACTCTCGATTTAGCATGGGACACTCTTTACGATGGTCTTGAGAAGCGTACGCTACGGAATACTCGACCGGTACAAGATTCTCGTTTGAAGGTTCTTTTTGATATTGATGCAGAAGCGGAATTACTCGATTGGATGGATGCTCAACCTTGGGNTAAAGATGAGAAGAAGTCCTTCCATCAACTGCTTGAGGAATCGACGGATGGTGAAAAAGGCCTCCTTCTTGCAATGAAATGGGCAAGTCCTGGCGCTTGGGAAGTATGGGAAGGCAGGGCATATCTGTATCTTGATGTTGCATTAAACACAGTTATTGATGGAGAGGATGTTCTCTATGGTGGTCAGACTTGGGATAATGTTCGAAAGGAATTATCTGGCCTACCTGAATCTGAATATGCAGAAAAGGTCTGTATGGATTGGATGGAGCGAAGGAAAGCATTAGGAGAAACTCTTGATGAAAAAGAAGATGCTCGAATTGTTCCAACCTATGAAGCCCATGATCGAGCTGCAAAGAGTCTTGTCTACACAATGAATCGATGGAATTCAGAATCAGAAATGGTTGCCATCATTGGCCGTGATCATCTTGAAGCACGAAAGTGGGGTACGGGGTCTTGGAATGTTTCCACCGTTTTAGCACACGGTCTTCCTGACGATACGACAGCGTCGGGTTGAAAGACCACTTCTGTTTGGGTTGAATTATGTCGAACGATGAAGAAGTACCTCCGGAAGAAACTCCTGAGCATCATGATGACGAAACACCTGAATTCGATGATGTTGCTGAACAGATTGATTTGGCCGAACACGTAGAACCTCTCGATCCTTTGGAAGAAGCCACACAGCGTGCAGAAAAAGCAGAAAAAGAAATTGCGTACAAGGAAGCTGAAATTCAAAATGTAAGGAAGCGCCTAATGGCAGAAAAATCGACACTCATTCAATATGGTGGAATGGGTCTTGCACGTAGAATGATTCCAATCCTCAACGATGTAGATCGAGCACTTCAACAAGTGGAAGAGGGGGATGAATCACCTGTTGCTCAAGGATTGCGTCTTCTTCGAAACAAGTTGTGGAGAGAGTTGGAATCGGATGGAATCAAAGCCATTGAAGCGAAAGGTTTGGCATTCGACCCTTCAAAGATGGAAGCGATCACGACCTTGCCTGCTTCTGAACAATTCCCTGCAGGTCTCGTCATTGACGTCTTAGAACCGGGTTACATGTACAAAGAGCGTGTGCTCAGCGCTGCTCGAGTAGTTGTAGCAACAGAGTGATTAGCCTGCGTGTGGACCTGCATTCAATTGCAAAAAGCGGTAAAGAGCATCGTTCGTAATCAACCATTCAATGATTGCTCCCGGTACACTTGGGCCGAGTACAGATCGTGTTGCCTCATCGTCGTAAACAGTTGAAAGCATCATGCAAGATTGGCGAACTCTCCACCCTTCAAATTGCTCACGTTCATGTAAATCAATCCAATGAACTTCAACTTCTGCAGTTTCATAGAGTTCCTTTGTACCCTTGTCTGAGGTGACTAACGTCCCAACACCATGCGTCTTTGAGGCGTGTTCGACCCAATTTGGTGGATCGTTGATATCTTCGATTCCAACAATTGTAATACGCTCATTCAAACTCTTTTTTATCGCCCATGCTTCAATCATGGATTTCCTTTCTTGAAACGAAAACGGATTATTTGTCGTCCATTCTTCTTGAGATGACCCTACTGCAATTGTAACTTCTTGGAATTCATCCAGTGCTTGGAGAACAAGATGTTCATGTCCTTTGTGGAATGGTTGGAACCGCCCTAGAACAATTCCTTTCGCCATGAATTAGGCAAAGTACGGTGCAACATCAACGTTTGGAAGTGTAAGTCCCATTTCGTTGAAGCAACTAATCATTCGCTTACACCCTTCAACCATCTCTTCGACAGTGGTTGTTCCCATGCTTCCGACCCTGAACATTTTACCTTTCAAGTGGTCTTGTGCCCCAATGACTTGTGTTTCGTACTTCTCTTTGAGCATGCTTCGCCATGAATCGTCAATTCCTTCTGGATACATGATGGCTGTTACAGTATCACTTTGCTGCCCTCCATCTGCAAGGAGCAGGAATCCGAGATCAGTGAATAAATTCCGTACACCGTTTGCAAGTTGTTGACATCGTTTCCAACGGTTCTCAAGCCCCTCTTCCTCTAATTCACGAAGTGCTGCAGCCCAACCCATTGCCAAATTGATGGCAGGTGTCCATGGTGTTTGATCATCATCTCCTTTCTTGAGTGCTGAGATAAGATCGAGATAGTAAACAGGATTTGAATCCCCTTGCTTGCGAATTGTCTCCAATCGCTCGATAAAATGCTCATTGATTGCAATTGCTGCGATGCCACTCGGTCCTGCAGTACATTTCTGGGCTCCCATGACGACTGCTTCTGCCCCCCATTCAGCAGGATGAACTGGAGCACCTCCAACAGAAGTGATCCCATCAAGTATGAATGCTACATTGTATTCTTTACACATCTGTGCTAAGGATGCAGCATCTTGAGTAATCCCTGTACTTGTTTCATTGTGGCAGATAAGTACTGCTTCGTACGTGCCACGGCCGAGTTGTTCTTCTAATTCTACAAAATCAAAACTACGTCCCCAATCATAGGCGATATGTTTTACTTGGCAGTATTGCTTACATATTTGAGCGACTCTTTCACCGAACTTACCGTTGGTTGGAACAAGGACTCGGTCGTTTGGACGGAATCGATTTGCAATGACCATCTCCATTGCAGCAGTCCCACTCCCAGATACTGCGATGACTTTGTATCCATCCTCGCCAGACCAGGACTGCGTTCCACGAGTGCGCTGGGATGGTGTGAGATTGAATGCGTATCGCAATCCAGCATTTAGGTCAGCCATGACGTCCCTGAATTCTGACCCTCTTGCAGTCATAACAGGAGTAGCCATTGCCTGTAAGCAAGCATCACTCATACGAACAGGGCCAGGGACAAGAAAACAGTCACCTTCGTGGGTCATGATTGTATCCAGACGCGCTCGGTTTTTGAACAACATCTATGATTTTACATTTAAGATGGAGTTTGCGTGAATGCTATGACCTAAAGAAGAGGACTCCTAGGGAGATTCATGTTGCGGATCGGTCTTGCTATGTTGCAAGGTGCGCGGCATGAGCATGAAGAGGCTCTTCTTGCTTCAGCAATGGACTTGAAACTTGATGTGGAAATCGTCCATTTACGTTCTGCTCAGGATGTTGATGAAACAATCGATGCGCTTGTTCTTCCAGGTGGTGAATCAACTGCGATGAGAAAAGCCTCTTCCTCAGAAGGTCTACTCGATGG
>QQSG01000130.1:10467-11180 GCA_003602665.1 Candidatus Poseidoniales archaeon | reverse complement strand
TCGAATGGAACGGCATCATTGATTTCGGATGTCTTACCAGGAACGTCTGGTAGTTTTGCTGGAGAATTTACACTTCTTGGAACGACAGTGTTTTTCGCTGCACGAGATACTGCCGGTGTGTATGATTTGTGGGCATACGATTTGGCAAACGGGTCCATTTGGAATGAGGTGGCGAATGTTCAACCAACAAGTTTGATTGTTGTTGGTTCTGATCTCTATTTCTCAGCAGGTCCAAACGCTGCAAACCTCGAATTGTGGAAGCATGATTCTGCAACAAAGACGACATTCATGGTCAAAGACATCAATTCGGGAATTCTTTCATCAAATCCTTCTCATCTCACAGCGATGGGCACGACCATCTATTTCTCAGCAAACGATGGAAATGGAGCTGGAACGGAGTTGCACGCCTATGAGACAACGAATAACTCGACATGGCTTGTAGCAGACATTCGCCCGAGTTTTGCAAGCAGTATGCCCTCCAATCTTGCTGTCATGGATACACGCGTCTATTTCCAAGCGACCTCAGGAACACATTTCGAGATGTGGGCATATGAATCAACAAACCATTCGTACTGGGAAATCACCAATCTTCAATCCACCTCTGGTACTGGAGCCCCACATGAACTCACAGTCGGCGGATACACTGTGTATTTCGCAGCTGATGATGGAACCACCGGAGAAGAATTGTGGGCACACAATTCGGTCAACGGGAC
>QQSG01000130.1:4560-10367 GCA_003602665.1 Candidatus Poseidoniales archaeon | reverse complement strand
GGAATCGAATTGTGGCGACTTCTCTTTTCCAGAGAAGTAACATTCGTGTGAACATTTTAGAAAAACCAATTCATTCTAGAACATAGAATCGTCATAATCTTTATGATTGTAGAAAATCTCCCAAAACCATGGGTAGAAACCGTGCTCTAACAGCCATAATCCTCGCTTTATTGATACCCCTATCTGGATGTGTTAGCGATGGAAACGATGGAAATCAAGGACCTGAGGGGCCCGAGGGTAGTCAAGGAATTCAAGGCTTGGTTGGTGATGATGGCAGTGATGGTAAGGATGGAATCAACGGCACCGATGGCCTAAACGGACTAAACGGTAACGATGGTCAACCAGGAACAAATGGCAAAAATTCATTGATATCAACCTTTGAGGTCTTACCCGGAATTCAATGTGAAAATGGTGGAATCGGTGTTCTTATCGGAGTTGATGAGAATGGTAACGGAATGCTTACCACAAATGAAGTCCAAGATACATCATTTATTTGCCATGGGCTTGACGGTTCTTCGACTTCAAACTCAGATTCCTCTTCCTCAACCCTCCTTAGTGCGGTCACAACATTAGGGAAATCTGAGGGATGTCCTGCGGGTGGAAAAACCATGAAGTTTGGACTCGATAATGGAGATCATGGNGGAATTGTTTCAAATGGCATCTTAGAAATAGGGGAAGTTGATGATCAGACCACCTATTGCAGTACTCAACGACTTTCATTGGTTGCTGATGTTGCCTCTGGGCCAGTAAGTAGTTATCCAGGAAGTTTTGGAGGCATGCAAATCATTGTAGACAATGTACTCTACTTCAGTGCAAATGATGGAATCCATGGTAGAGAACTTTGGGCCTATGATTTGACAACAGATACAACACAGATGGTTGCCGATATTAATTCTGGCGAAAACAATAGTTATCCAGGATATTGGTTGGTCGTCGTCCATGATTCGATTATTTATTTTGATGCAGGTACTGAAGAGTATGGTCGTGAGTTATGGGCTTACGATACAACAACCAGCGCTTATTGGATGGTTGCAGACATCAATCCACAAGAAACATCAAGCCAACCTGGTGATGATATCGAAATTGTTTATGGGGATACGATTTATTTTTCAGCCTTCACATTCACCTATGGCACAGAACTTTGGGCACACCACCCGGCGAATAACTCAACCTGGCTTGTCGAAGACATTCATCATGGCAGTTCTGCGAATTCTGGTTGGTACATGAATTTCATTCACAACGATGTCCTTTATTTCACCGCTCGTGATCTAGGTAACGTTCATGATTTATGGGCGCACAATCAAGTCAATGGAACGACTTGGAAGGTTGCCTCATTTGGAATGGCACCATTTACACACCCTGGATTAAATATGGAGTATCTCGTTGGGGATACAATCTATTTTGACGTCTATGATGAAACTCATGGTCGAGAACTTATGGCATACAATCTTACTACAAATACAGCGAGAATCCTGACAGATCTTGCTCCAGGAGAAGCATCAGGAGATCCCGGCGTGAACATGCATATTCTCGTTGGAGATACGTTTTATTTCGATGCATTTGACATGGATTTGTGGGCATATTCTATCTCAAATGACACGACTTGGAAGGTACACCAGTTCTCAGGCACATCTCCTCAGTCCACTGTAGACCCCATCGTAATTGACAATCAAATATTCTTTAAAACAAACAACGGAGATCCTTTCACTGTTCTCGAACTCTGGAGCCATCATCTTGAGAATGGTTCCACATGGATGATCGAGAATTTTTCAGTTCCAAATGGGGCGAGCTCACCTAATTTGGGTATGCTGGAGACGATTAATGGCATCGTCTATTTTGATGCTATCACTCCAGAATCTGGACGTGAATTATGGGCACATGATTCATTCGATGGATCAACATGGCTTGTAGCAAATATCCACAAATCTAATTCTTCAAATGCAGTTTCCGAACCTAACGGGTCGCCTGGTGTACCTCTTTCGCTTGTCCATGACGGACATTATTACTTCAGTGCTAGCGATGCTGAACACGGATTAGAGTTATGGAAAATGTGGTTTGAACATACAATCACGTATGATGCTTGAGTCTCTCAATTTTAAATTCGACATGAACCTTCATTCTGAGGCAAGTACTTGAATGATGAATGGTAATGAACAATGCTGCGGTTTACAAAGAGCATGTCGGCAAAGATTTCATTACCAACAGCGTATGATTTGTAGATATGACTGAGAAGGAAGGTAACAATCAAGGTGCATTCTGGGACATCTCAGAGAATACAAATGTGGATCCTGAAAGAATCATTGATGAACCAGACAATACATCAAACCAATTCCAGCCTCATGAACCAAGAGAAGTGACAAAGTACAGAGATTTCTTTGATGTCATGGGTCGAATGATTCTCTTTGTATTTGCGCTGATAGCTGCCTTCTCATTCATTAGTGATACCTACCATCTATCACCGTGGGAATGCCCCAACAAGGTGACGGAAGTTGAAGATGGAACCTATCGGTGTCAAAATTACGGGATACAGGAACCATGGGAATACGATTCATCTGGTATAGAAATCATAGAGCCAATGGATAAAGTCATAGCCGTAATGATGTACATCATGGCCATTTTATTGTTTGCATTTTTATGCTGGGGTACGTTCAGCAAGAAACAACATCTACGTCATTTGGGAGAAGAAAACGCTATTGTTCTCATGACAAGTAGATTTGGTATGACACCCCGTATGAGGAAAAAGATTATTCTTCAATATGATTCATTTATTCAACGTACAACGGGAGAGTATACTGATGAAGATGGAATGACAACCACATACAACAACTACGAAATCCACACCAAAGGACAAAAACCGTTTGAGTTATCCAAATTTACTGAGGAAGATTATGTCTTCGTTACAGGCTTAGAAATTCGGGAATAAAATTTGTAAACATCACAATCCCAAGATTGTGAAAAAAATCTAATTGGAGTAAGTTTAATCAAAGGTAGGGGGTATCGGGAATAACATGAATGAAGTTGAGAGCAATGAAGAAGCCCTATTGGTTGAAAGTTATGAGACATTTCTTTCGATCAAGGGGGAGTCTAATTCCGGCATGTTCCTTCTCATAATCAGTTTCATATTCTTAATTATCATTCCTATTTTATCGATTGAAGACGCATGGAACAGTTCAGATGGTTCGTTATTTTGTGGAAGTTTCATTATTGGATTTATACTCCTTATCATGAGTATCGTTGTGAGTACTGCATACACGTCGAGATTAAACAAAGCCACAAAAAATTTAGCTCGAACAGCGAGGATACCGAAAAAACTGGCATATCCTTTTTTCAGCTATCAGTCCGCCGATAAGAGAATACAATCGCTCGTTCTGAGAAAGTATCCACACTTGTCTAAATTAAAAGAAAAACCAGCACCAATAAAGCCCAAATCAATTCTCATTTCCCAAGGCGAGGAAGAGTAAATCACAAAGATTGACGATTATCAAATTGCACATAAAACATGCACGTACCGGGAAACTCGACAGTTTCACCCTTATATCCTCACGAGAGGAGGTTAACCAACCGTGCTTGCTCAAGCGTATCTCGCATCATGCTTCATTGACTTCGAGATTGACACGGTACAGATATTCACCAAGATGAAGAACCTGTAAATCAGCAAGACAGGAAGATGCACAGACTTGCTGACCGTTTTCTTTGACCACCAACATGTCGCCGGTGGAGAGGTGGGGCCAATATTCAAGCTCACCTTCGGTGTCGTAGAGTTGGACGATGCACGCCGCTTCCGATGTCTCGCTTTCACGAATTTCAACTTCGCCCGTAGATGAATTTTCAACGCTCTCCATGCCAACCAGATCGCATTCCACCTGCCCAACGGTGGTTGTCAAAAGGAACTGGACGTCTCTGTAATCCACCGTGTATTGATCTTGTGCAACCAAGACGGTGGCCAGTGAATCGTTCGTAGCTTGGCTCGCTTCACCAGAATCACTCTCAAAGATCATCCTCGGGCCATCGTATTCATATTGTGGGAAAAAGCAATCCAGAGATTTAGCTTCGTTGTACGTGTCCCTGCTGATTTGCAAAAATTGATCCGTCCATGGGTCGTTAATATCGAAACGAATCTCTCCGTTCAAAATGACCTCAGAAAACATGTACAAGGAACGGTTGGTAATTGATGATGGTTCAATGTTGCTGATGAGAATCTGACAACTGTTTTCGTAATTATTACGAATCACTATGGCGTCTGCGAACACGTAGATGTCTTTGCATTGCGCCACTCCTTGGTCCCACATACACATTCGAAACATATCGTCGCCCTCGTACGTGAGTTCGTATTCGTCGTAGGCCATTCGAGAATGGCACGTGTCGGTCAACGGCACAGGGCTCCCTTCGTCGAGTTCTTTGGCGTATCGGAAGTAAAAATTCTGATATTCAGTGTCCCACTCCTCGCAAAACGATTCACTGTCGTCGTTAGGATACACCATTTCCGCATACTCGTCGTGAAATGAAAACCCGCGACCAGAATCCGACCAGTAAATGACTTCACGAAAAGCAGGTTCCTCGTCGTCGCCAAGGAAAACGAACAATGCGGATGCCACGACCACGAGGACAACCAGACCAGCCCCGACGAAAACGAACTTGTTCCGACGGGATGCCACATCCTCCGCGACCGATTCCACAGCAACCGGCTCTTCAGATTCTGGTGAAGGTTCCACTTCCTGCGCCGCATCGGTTGATTCGACAACGTACATCCGATAACCACCAGAATCGGAAAACCAATGGTTTCCTTGATGGTCAAGAAACCAATTTCTGCCTTGTTCATCGTTGGACAGCCATTGACCCTCAGGAAGGTCTTCCCATGTGTTCACCCAAGAGGTCATGAATCCCGCTGTTCCTCCTCATTGTTATCATTTGGGGGGAGAAAAGCAAGTTCGTAAACCAGGCATGCACCCTTGTTCGTTGAATACCCTCAAAGCAGAGGATGCTCGGACAGGGATACTATCTGGAAACGTCTACAGTATAATCAGCCATGCCCACGATACTGAAATTACCCTCAGCGTTACGATCAACCACAATCGTCAACAGATATTCATTGAGTAAAGGAGTCGTATTTGGACCTGCAACCCATGTCATGATGTTGTGTCCTGTAGATTCGATAAAGATTCCATCATAACCCCAGCCAGTGGAGTTGTAAATTCTATCTTGTAATAATGCAGATTCAGCGATTGGGGAGGCAACTTCCCACATAAGACCACCATTATTTGGGTCGAAACTCCAATTGAAAGTCGGATTGGAATTTGGGAAGTATGATTGAACCAGCCTCCAATGGCTTTGTGCTAAATCCATCCGTGAGGCATTATCAAATTCAATCGTTCCCAATGCATTGGTGAAGTTTTCGAAGAACGTTTCATTTAAATTTTCTTTTTGATAACTGAGATTACTGTTGATTGCATGAACTTCATCAGCAAGCATGCTATGCCAAACAGAATAATTCTTGCTGATCACTGCTTGCGTAAAATTTTGGAAAAAATCCACAGGTCTTTCCTCATTTCGATTCACTCGTTCAAGTTCAGCGTCAAGATCAAAACCAGGTTGGTTGTCTTGTATCCAATCCCAATCGGGTTTAGAATATCCTACACAGCCATGCATAATCGGCATCTCTGAGGAACCGAGATAGAAATTCACCCGATCAAAGTAACAACCCTGAGCAATAACTTCCCAACTATCATTAATGGTTAAATCTCGATCTAATGACGCTAATTCAGTAAGGTTTTCATCGGCATATAGTTGAACATAAGCTATGCCACAAG
>QQSG01000130.1:0-4531 GCA_003602665.1 Candidatus Poseidoniales archaeon | reverse complement strand
CTGTAAATCGATCCCCAAAGCCGTTGCTCTGCTAATTCCTTTACAAAGTAAGATTTGTGATATCGTTGGTCCTGGTCTTTGTAGTAAACCCTAAACTCATTGCCCTCTACAAAATGTCCTACGCTACCTTCAACAGTATAGTTAAGACTCACAAAACTTCCATTGTATACATTCATTATGGTATTCGCATAAGAACAAGCATCATACACTAAATTTTGTGGCAATTCAATACCTCCTCGAATGGTTGAGGTCCGATCAAGGTGTTCTGTCAAAACATAGTTACACATAGGGTGTGCATGCTCATAACTTCCATTATCTAAACGATAAGAATCCGTTGCGCACACCCTGCCAATCTCCCCTTTGAGGTCATATTGTACATCAGGATTCTCAATTAGACAAACAACGTCATCTTTGTTTACCATAAGTTGTGGTTGTTCATTATCTGGGTTGGTAAATACGTAGACGATTGTATGAGTGTCGAGTACGGGTGCTGATTGGGAATTCAGATCGTAGATCTGTCCATTCGCAAGGACTTGTGTAGCATTTTCAAGATAAATCGAATCAGCATTTTTAATGTACAATACACTGTACTGGGCAGAAGCATCTAGGAAACTTTCAAACTCATATTCAACATAACTGATTGTTACTTCATGTGCAATAAAATCTAATTCATTGCAAGCATTCTGTTCTTGTTCCGTAATATCTGAGTCAAGGCACCCAGCAAGCGATACCGACATCATGATCATGGCCAAAAGCAAGGCATTTCCTTTGTTCACAAACTAAGGGAAGAACTGGAGACAAATAGCCCTTGGGCTAAAATAAACAAGAATCCAGCAAACGATATAATCTATAGAAGAGTGCTCGTACCGGGATTTGAACCCGGGTCAAAGGAATGAGAGTCCTTTATGATGGGCCACTACACTATACGAGCGTGGTATTTCATCCTGCAACGTCATCTATTTAGAAATGGCGACTTTCATAGAACAAATTACTTTCACTTTTCGTTTCTTAAAAACCATGTAATCACACTATAGCGAGGCTTTAGCACTTTCACTTTTCGTTTACCTCTCGTTCGTTGATTGATATACGGCCGCCAGTGAATTTGCTTCATGGACAACCAAGTTCCGACA
Organism: Candidatus Poseidoniales archaeon; assembly: GCA_003602665.1. Classification (GTDB taxonomy): domain Archaea; phylum Thermoplasmatota; class Poseidoniia; order Poseidoniales; family Poseidoniaceae; genus MGIIa-L2. The sequence goes on along the minus strand of QQSG01000130.1, from coordinate 3,401 downwards.
TCATTTGCTGCAATGACAGCATCGCATACCGACGCCACAGAGCCTTTGTGGAATCACCGAACAACAACCCATTTTGCAGATCAGAGTGGAAGACTCCCAGAGCGCATGGCAGATATGACATGGGAATCATGGCATCAACCAGGACAACCGACAAAGATTCCAGTTACCACATCCTTGACTCACCTTCTACGAAGAGCATCTCTACGAGGTGAAGCTTGATGTCTCGTACAAAGAGATTGCGAGATGCTATCGATGAGTATCTCGAATCAGTAGATGCTGCCAATACAACCGACATTCTTGACCATGTCAACCAACGTTTCAGATGGGGCGCAACAATGAACCAATTAGGAAATGTTCTCGCACGTGACCGACGCTTCGTCAAAGTTGGGTTTGATGAAAACACCGACATTGGTGGATTCCGCATGAGAGTCTGTGTTTGGGCAAGAGTCACTGCCTGACATAGAAGAGACAAAAACTGCAGTGCTACTGGGCACTGTATGGCCAACAAGATTCTCGCATCATTTGAATTGATGCGAATGAAGAATATCTTGCTTGCCAGCATTGCAACCCCAGTAGGAAGTTTACTCGCCTTGGGTGATTTGACATCAATTACAAATTATCCTGAGGTTATTTTTGCAACCACCTCGGTTCTCTTCTTCATGGGTGCAGGAAATGCAATGAATGATTTGAGAGATATCGAAATCGATCGTATTGCGCATCCAAGTCGCCCACTAGCCAGAGAAGCATTGTCTGAAGTCGAAGCAAGAAGAATTACGATTACCTTAGCCATCCTAAGTCTTGGCTCACTTGCAGCATGTTGTCTACTGATGAAGGATCAATATGCCTATACTCTTACTATTTACGGAATTGTGGCTCTTCTGATGCTTTCCTATGATTCTTTTTTCGAATTGAAAAACAAAGGATTGCTTGGCAATGTGAGCATCTCACTTCTCGTAGGAGCAGTTACATTGTACGGGGCTTCTTCGGTGGGAGAAATTTCAAATCCACTTATTTGGTACGTCTCAGGAGTCGTATTCTTTGTGAACTTAGCACGAGAGATTGTCAAAGACTGTCAAGATCTAAATGCTGATTCTGAAACTCGTGTTACATTACCTATGAAAATAGGATTAGAAAACAGCCGAATGGTGGCCTATGTACTGACATTGTTTGGTATCGTGATGTTGTATATTCCATACTGGCAGGGACCGTTTGAATTTGGGCAGTTGTTGTTCCAAGCACCAGCAATGCTAGTCCTAATTACCCTCAACGGACCTATGTGGAAAGGAGATGACTACGTTGCTGCAACTCGATTACGTATTGCAATGCTCCTTGGTTTGCTCGGATTTATTCTGACACTTATTGTTTAGACAAGTCCCATGAATTCGCCCATTGCACTCCAAGCATCTGGTGAGATGAAGTAGCACAAAAGGGACATCTGAGCCCACATTCTGTTCTCTGCCTGGTCAAAGACGATTGATTGTTCGTGATCCATAACCCAATCCGTAACTTCATCACCACGGTGAGCTGGCAAACAATGCATGAATCTCCATCCATCATCCATGTTGGAGACCATTTCTTCATTGACTTGATAGCCTTCAAAAGATTTCATCTTATCTTCCATGTGTTCTTCTCCCATTGAGATAAATACGTCTGTATACACAACGTGCGCACCATCAGTAGCTTCCTTTGGATCGACAGTTCTCATCAATTCGGACTTGTGTTCAGCAGCATATGCTGTTGAACGTTCTACGACATCTTCGTCCGGTTCATAGCCTTCAGGAACAGCATATCTGAAATCAATACCGAGCATTGTACAAGCGAGCATCAAATCGTGAAGAACGTTATTCCCGTCCCCAACCCAAGTGACAACAAGATTCTCTCTTTCTTTGAAATGTTCCATGATGGTCATTAAATCAGCGGCTGCTTGACATGGATGGTGCTTGTATGAAAGTGCATTCAGGACAGGTACTGTAGCATGCTTTGCAAGTTCAGTTACATCTTCATGACCATAACATCTGTAGGTCATACCACCTAAGAAACGAGAAAGAACTTGAGAAGTATCACCAATGGTTTCGGACTTTCCAAGTTGAATATCGTTCTTGAGAAGCGTTAGAGCATTCCCCCCCAATCGGTCAATACCGACTTCAAATGAAACTCGAGTTCTTGTTGATGGCTTCTCGTAAATTGATCCGATGGTCATTGTATCAAGTGGCATAAAGTTCTGAGCAACTTCGTCTCCTTGCTTCCACAAACGTTTGAATTCAATAGCCCATTTGAGAATTTGCTCAAGGTCGTCTTTTACGTCATCGATTGCAAGAAGGTGCTCTACCATGCGTTACGCTCGGTAAAGAAGGTTACAATGTTTTTCAAACGAAATCGTCCTGATCCTTCTCGTGTTCAATGTCACTAGCAAAGCCGTCACGTGCATCACTCATACCACCAAACAAGGCTTGTGCGAAGGTGAGGATATCTGCAAGACCTTCCTCTAACTCGCTTGAGAGAGGTGTCAGGCCTGGACTTTGTGCGAATTGTTGCATCAATCGAAGTTGGTTAATTGCAAACTCTGTTCGTTGGCCACCTGCTTCGTCATACAAGGCCATCTCTAAAATCTCAAGACGTTCTGACCACTCAAGAATCTTTTCAAGTTCGTCTGCATCTAGAAGGTCGCTCTTGGAAAGGAAATTCTTAGTTGGCAATCCCAAACGGAATTCTACGATTGAAGATAGAAGCATTTGTGAAACAAACCCAGAAGGTGAACGAGATAGCATTGGGTCAAACAAGTAAATAATTGCTGACTGTTCTCTTCCGAGGACTTCAATCAAGTGATTACTAGCTTCTCGGAAAGCAAATAATTCCACTTGCCCAGGTGTATCGACAATCATCATTTCGCCAGTAAGTGCATGAAGTTGCTCTGCAACATCACCCGCTTGTGAAGCGAGTAAATCCGCTGCAAGAATTTGAGCACCATTTGGACCAAGATCGTATTCTGTCATAACCTCAGTCAAGGAAATCAAATCCCTAACGTCGAATTCAGCATCATAATGGACACGTTCAGCCCCTGGATCGAGATTGACTGCGATGACGTCTGTTTCTAAAAACCTGGACCACCGTTGAAAAGAAGTTACTAGGGATGATTTACCTGCACCTGCAGTTCCTACGACAAACAGTACCGGTGGTGTTCCACTATCGAGTCCGACCATGTCTGAGGCTCCTGCCCAACATACATGAACTAAGCGGAAAATTAGACCTCAATTCCAAAACTAACCAGCAGAACGGTTATGTGCTAGACAACAATGGCAAGGATGCAGATTCCTGCACGGAGGAGATAAAATGTCTGACGAAGAAGCAAATCAACCTGAAGCACCACCGGGCCTACCGCCTATGCCACCTATGCCTGAAGC
>QQSG01000013.1 GCA_003602665.1 Candidatus Poseidoniales archaeon | reverse complement strand
CTAGCTGAAATGCCTTCTCCAGGCTTGAATCGCTTGTCTTGCCGAGAATATCCAAAATATGGTCCCGCAAGGTATACCCCGGGGCCGATATTCTCCATTCTTTGAGGTTCTATTCCTCGAAGGTTTTCCAAGGAACCTTTTCGAACATCTGAAATTGCCTTAAGCATCAGAAGAGTTTCAACAATACCAGCATCTGGAAATGTGTTCGATACAACAACGACAGGTTCCTTGCGAATTGCTTCGATTTGTTCTTCGGGAATTCGGATATATCCTTCAGTATCAGGAAACCGTCGAGCTTCGAGTTGTACATGATCCCAATTCAGTGCAAGTGCAAGTTGTTTTGCTACCTGTTGTGCATTACTTCCCGAGACAACGACCATGGCTTTCCCTCAATACGTGCTGAACGCCGCCCGTTCATGTGCTTTGCGAGTCTTTCGACAGCCAAAAGATGAGGGTTGGTGCGCGAGGCAGGACTTGAACCTGCGACCTCCCGGTTATCAGCCGGGTGCTCTAACCGACTAAGCCACCCGCGCAAGGGCAAGCCTGCGACCTACAACCCTGTCATAAGAATGACGGTCGTTTGAAAATCACTCTTCGTCGAAATCTGGACCGTTAATTGCGATGTATGAAGGCAACTGCAAGACACGGTCGAAGGTTCGAGAGAGAACAATCTCGTCGAGGCGCTCACGAGTTCTTGCGAACGCCGTGATTGGAATTTTGATTTCTGCGCCGATCCCATACTGCTTTTGAGCATGGAGTCGAGTTCGAACTGTGAATCCCTTGTATGTACGCTTTACTTTGACCATGTCAGTGATAACACCAACTTCTCGACCTTGGTTGTCCAGGACAGCTCGGTCAAGCATTTCATCAGGTGCGTAGAGTTTCTCATCAACACGGATGGTGTTTCTCCATCTTCGTTGTAGTTCACGCATAGACTTTGACAACTTTACAGTGCCATCGTTTTGGATGCTGTGCACCAATTCTTTTGGTAAAGGTGCTAGTTCTGCAGGCTTACGCATGTATTCGTCTGCGACATCTGTCTCAACTTGGATCCGCATCGATTGGACGCGTGCCTCGTTAGGATGGTGTCGTTCACCAACAATTGTTCCTACCTTTTTGTCGTTCACATATACATCCCGGTGTACTAATTCCTGGATGTTGTATTCTTTATCTGCCATATTTTTCCCATCTCCTCGGGACTTGCCCGGTTATCCTAGGTTCAACCGACCCGCCTATTATACTCTTCGACTACAATAATCAAATTTTCAATTGGAATTTTGATTTATAGAACGTTGAACTCAATTGAGAGAGCGATTTAATTTTCATTTTTGAATGTCGTATAATTCTCAAAATATACTGTAATTTCATTTACGATACTTTCCAATTTCAATTGGGTTCAGTTAAACAAACCATGGGATTTAGATCGAGCATGATTTGAGCCAAAAAAACGTGAAATTCACTAAAATCCAATTGGGATTTCATATTTTAGAGTGATAGAAGCAGGTGTCAACCTCCGATATGTAGGTGTTGAAACTGGCTACAGGGCTATGTTCAAAGGAGGTCTTTGACACCCTCTTACCATGGCGGATAATTCTCTCACCGTACTTCACCACCTTCGAGACACGAGCGGAGCACAAGAAACCGTGGGACTCAGCGATGATATTATCGCTCGATTTTGTGCCATTGATAATCAACTTGTTCAGGCAATTGCTGAAGCTGGGGAAGCACACCAGGCATTGATCGAAGAATTTGGAATGGATGTCATGGCCCTTCCAGAATCAGAACTCATTCCTCATCTGCAAGAAGACTACGTGAACTTCTATGCCCCTGCTACAGTTAATCCATACATTCCAATTGCTGGACGTGGCCCTTGGTTGGTAACTTCTAGCGGGGCAGTTCTTCACGACAATGGTGGATACGGTATGCTCGGAAGCGGCCATGGCCCGGATTCCATCATCAAGGCCATGTCTCAGAATTGGGTTATGGCTAACGTTATGACTCCATCTTTCTCACAAAAGCGCCTTGGGGAACGCCTACGTAAGGAACTTGGCCACACACGTGGTCACTGTCCTTTTGACCGTTTCATCTGTATGAACAGTGGTTCTGAATCCGTAACCGTAAGCCTTCGTATTGCTGATGTAAACGCCAAGAGCATGACAGATCCTGGTGGTCGGCACGAAGGAAAGCCAATCAAATTACTCGCTGTTGAGCGTGCATTCCACGGAAGAACCGGACGACCTGCTCAAATCTCCCATTCTTGCATGTCCAAATACAAGAAGAACCTTGCAAGTTTCAGAGATATGGACAACCTACTCCTGGTACCTGCTAATGATATTCCTGCATTGCAAGCAATGTTCAAGCGTGCAGATGATGAAGGATTCTTTATTGAAATGATGGCACTTGAACCTGTGCAAGGGGAAGGAAGTCCAGGTCGATGTGTTGACAGAGCGTTCTACGATGAAGCTCGAAGGCTTACAAACGAACACGGGTCCATGCTCATGGTGGATTCAGTTCAAGCAGGACTGAGAGGGCAAGGTTGTCTCTCTGTCGTTGATTATGAAGGATTTGAGGATGCGGAAGCACCTGACCTCGAAGCATGGTCAAAAGCGCTCAATGCAGGACAATACCCTCTCTCTGTGCTTGGCATGAACAAGCGGGCGAGTGAATTGTATGTTGTTGGAATCTATGGAAACACCATGACAACCAACCCACGTGCACTCGAAACTGCAGTTGCAGTTCTTGACCACATCACTCCTGAACTTCGTACCAACATCCGTGATCGTGGTGCTGAAATGGTTGAGAAACTAAAAGCACTGCAAGAACAATATCCGAATGAAATTCTTGAAGTTCAAGGAACAGGACTACTCGTCTGCGCAGAACTTGACCCAGAACGCTTCCAGGTGGTCGGATTTGACATGGTCGAAGTATGGTGCAGAAAGCA
>QQSG01000129.1:30103-32259 GCA_003602665.1 Candidatus Poseidoniales archaeon | reverse complement strand
TTTTCATCCGGACGGAAGAAGACTACACGATCTTTGGCAGTTCGATAAGCCTTCATTCCTTCAAACAGACCTTGTCCGTAGTTGAGGACACCTGCTGCTGGAGAAATCTCAATGTTACCGTATGGACGCAAGTCACCAGGCATCCATGGGTCGTCTGCAGTTGTTGTTGCAACATACATTGTATCGGTTGGTGTTAGCGAAAAGGTGAGTTTGTCCCAATCAATATCTTTGCCCATCTCATCAACCCGCGAGTTCCGCTAAGGAGATTGGGCTTTCAATCCTTGCTCATCGATTTCTTGAAAAAATCGCTGGTTTATCACCATCTGGTAAGAGGCTTGGTTTGAAGACGGTCGAGGCATAGGGCATACCATGGACGCATGGGCAGGTCGGATTGGCGTCGTCAGCGGCCGTTACCATTCACATGGTGAAAACGATGCGCCTGAAACGACCATCGAGTTGTTCGGACGTTGCGAAGATGGAGCTTCAATTTGCCTTCTCGTCTCCGGACTTCGTCCAACCTTCGAGATTGCAACCATGGGGAAGCGAAGCAAAGATGATCCGATTACGGATGCTGAACTCCATCGAATTGAGGTTCTGCGCCAACGTTCAGACATCGTAGATGTTCGAGGTCCTGTGTGGAAATGGACTGACTTAGGCGAGAAACCAGTCTGGACTGTTGAAGCGATTCAACCGTTCAATGTCCCTTCCTTGCGTACTGATTTGATAAAACAATCATGGATGATTTATTCAGGAGATATTCCTTTTGTCAATCGATTGTTTTTGGACAATGATATCGGTATGCATTTGGCCATTGAGGGCCATATTATCGATTCAAGAGAATGGGATGATGAGGATGATGTACACAAAACCAACGTGATGAAACACGGTGGAGTCGGGCGTTATGCTGTTGATCGAACTGTTGCAGTAACGCTTGAACATGTGAAACAAAGCGAACCATTCCCCGTTCCTTGGAGGATTCTTTCCTACGATTTAGAAACGAGTATTGCCCACAACACAATCCTCTGTGCAGCTGTTTGGGTTGAAGATATGGCAACTGGAGACCGTCGAGTCTACGAGTACAAAGGCGCTGAAGACTTGATTATGGAACAGATGACAAAAATGGTTCGCAATGAAGATCCCGATATCATCACAGGCTACAACATCGATAATTTTGATTTCCCTCGAATGGTTGAGCGTATGGAGCATCACACCAGCCGTAAGCAATGGAAGGCGAGAAGCAACCTCCTCGGCTGGGGGCGAACGCCTCATCTGGAGACAGAATGCAATCGAAGTCGGACTGGTGTCCTTCCTCGACGTCAATCGAATCGGGCGTGGAATCTTGGCGGTCGAGCAATTGTTGATGCATGGTGGCAAGCGCGTCAAGCACTCAAACCGCAGCGAGAAACACTCTCGTTCATCTCAAAGTTGCTGTTCCCTGACCAAGAAGACATGCAGAAGATGGACATTGATGCCTCCAATATGGATGTTGAATGGGCGAATCGCCCCGATGAGGTCATGGAATATTGTGTTCGAGATGCCGCTTTACCTCTTGATATCCTTCATGCAATTCAAGCGATTCGACGTAAAGAAGCGGTTGCTGCTGTTGCAAAAGTACCGTTTGAAACCGCCTCTAATGGAAGCACAAGCCAACTCTTAGACAGCCTTGTTGTCCGTTTAGCAGATCGCCGTGAAGTCGCCGTTCCGCTTACAGGAAGCGCAGAAGCAAAGGAAGGACAAATCACTGGAGGATACGTTCACGATGTTGAAGCAGGACTTCATCCATGGATTGCAGTACTCGATTTCAAGAGCATGTATCCAAGCATCATGATCGGACACAACGTATGTTACACGACTCGGATTGACCCTTCTCACCCCGAACAACCAGGCGATGATGATGAGATTCACACTTCACCTACTGAAGCAAAGTTTTGGAGTACATCGTACCGTAAGGGATTGGTTCCAACCTTGCTCGAGGATTTGATGGGTCAACGAGATGAGCACAAAGCCTTGCTTAAGCAAGCACGTCATGATGAGCAGGCAGAGAAAGAAGAGTTCCATGATGCAATGCAATATGCGGTCAAGATTCTCATGAATTCGTTCTATGGTGTCTTTGCATCAGGCTTTTACAGATTCACCCACAAGGATTTGGGATCATC
>QQSG01000129.1:29317-29982 GCA_003602665.1 Candidatus Poseidoniales archaeon | reverse complement strand
TCTCCTTCTGTCTTACGAGAGGATGATGACCAAGAAACCATTGACGCATACGAAGCTGCAAAGCAAGCCATGATCGACTTTGGCCTCGAAGTTGCACAACGATACAGCAAAGATTCTGCTGTTCTTGAATACGAAAAAGGGCTTTCAGTGTTCTTCAGCCATGGTGCAAAGAAACGATATGTCGGGCAAGTCGTCTATCCGAGTGAAGAAATGTTGATTCGAGGATATGAAACACAACGAACGGATTCTTTCGAATATCTCACAACTGCGATGAAGCAAACCTTCCAATATGCATTGACTGATGATGGAGATGCGTTAATCCAACACGCTCTCGAAACAGTTGCTGCAGTAAAGAAGCATGAAGTTCCTGCTCGTCGACTCATCCTTGCAAAGTCGTGCAAAGGTCGAGTTGATTCAAACGGCGTTGTTGATTTCACCAAGGATTATGCTCGTCCAGAAAGCATGGCTCAAGTACGTGCTGCGAAGATATTGATTGAACGAGGCCTTGGATTTACTCCAGGAATGAAGATTTCTTACGTTGTCACCAATGCATCCAACCGACCAATGCAAGTCCATCCTTGGATTGAATCAGAAGACGATGGTGGCATACCAGGCTATGATGGTCGATTCTATGCTGAACGATTAGCAGCTGCGTTAGGACGTAT
>QQSG01000129.1:28041-29012 GCA_003602665.1 Candidatus Poseidoniales archaeon | reverse complement strand
AGCGGTGTTGCATTGACCTACAAATGGGACTTCGATACTGATAACTCAATAGACGCAACAGGACGAACCTCCGATTGGAGTTATCCAGAGACTGGAACGTACGAGGTGACCTTGACAATAAGCGACGGGTCCAGAAGCCAGACGACGAGTAAGGAACTCACAATTGTCGATGCATCCGCAGTTCCTCCATCGGCTGAAATCTCGTCTGAATCCTCCGATGAAGATTGTTTAGGAGAAGATGTTGACGAGGGCAATTACATTCATATCTGGATTTGTGACCTAGATAAGACACAAACAGACCGAACTGCAGATGGGGAAGTCACCATCCAACTCGATGCGAGTGAATCAAGTTCTGGTTCAAACGACGATTACATTTCAAAATACTACTGGGATCTCGACCTTGAGTACGACGCAGATGGCGATGGTGATTCAGAGAACGACAATGACCTCGAAGGAGAAACCGTAGAATGGAAAGACATCCGCCCGGGAGAATACGAAGTAGGTTTGACCATTACAAACGGAAAAGGATTAACCGATTCTGATGATATCAAGGTCTACGTATCCTACGGCGCTTCATGGCTTGATTTCGCAATTGGCAGAAGTACAAGTCAAAACCCAACTCAAATTGATTATGACTTCGTTGTGAATTATGACCAAGATGCAGGAAATACTGTTCGCAAAGTTGTTGGTGACTTGATGTATCCTCAGAAGGATGAGCCATGTTTCGTTGGAGAGTGTACTGGAAAACTCGATCTCGTGGCTTTGAACGATGAAGAAGAAGAAGCACAGAATACGGAACCTTCGGATGACTCAGCTTACGAATCTCGTGATGGAGGGGACTGTGATTCCGACAAGTATTGCGTAACAATGACGCTCTCGTCGTATATTTTCACGGACACTGACAACACCTACGGAGACGGAGATTGGACAATAATGGTCTCAAATAATGAGACTGCTGAACAACAAGTCGA
>QQSG01000129.1:23684-27985 GCA_003602665.1 Candidatus Poseidoniales archaeon | reverse complement strand
CGAAAGAATTCGCAAGTAGAATATCACCGACTCTTTGAAATAGGGGAGGTTTGTCGCAAGAGTCGCTAAGGAGCAATTATTATGCCATCACAATGGGAAGATAAGAAAAAGCCACATCGTAACATCGTCTTCGTCGGTCACGTTGATCACGGAAAGTCGACCACTGTTGGTCGTCTTCTTCTTGACTCCGGTCACATCGAAGAACACGTTATTGAGAAGAACGAAAAACTCGCCGCAGAAGCAGGTAAGGCCGGATTCGGACTTGCATATGTTATGGACGGTCTAAAGGAAGAGCGAGAGCGTGGAATTACCATCGACGTCGCTCACAAGGAGTTCTTTACTCCTAAGTACTACTGGACTATCATCGACGCACCAGGTCACCGTGATTTCGTAAAGAACATGATTACTGGAGCTTCTCAAGCAGACACAGCAGTTCTCCTCTGTGCTGCTAACGACGGTGTTAACGCACAAACCAAGGAACACGCGTTCCTCGCAAGAGTTCTTGGTGTCAAGGAACTGATTGTCCACGTAAACAAGATGGACATCTCTGGTGTTGACTGGGCAGAAGACAAGTACAAGGCAGCTGTTGACGAAGTTTCACAACTTTTGAAGACTGCTGGATTTGGCGCTCAACTCGACAAGATTCCAATGATCCCTGCTTCTTCATTGAAGGGCGACAACGTTTTCAAGAAGAGCGAGAACACTCCATGGTACAATGGACCTACGCTCTTCGAAGCAATCGATGCTGCTGCAATGCCAGACAAGCCTCTCGACAAGCCACTTCGACTTCCTATCCAAGATGTCTACAAGATCTCTGGTATCGGAACTGTCCCAGTCGGTAAGATTGAAACAGGTACTCTGAACTCTGGAAAGACAGTTGTCTTTAACCCATCTCAGAAGTCTGCTGAAGTCAAGTCAATTGAAATGCACCACACAATCGTCGACAAGGCTGAGCCTGGTGACAACGTCGGTTTCAACGTCCGTGGCCTTGCTGCTGACGAAATCCGCCGTGGTGACGTTGCTGGATACACTGACAGCGAACCTACATTCGTTCGCCACGACGAAACCTTCGTCGGTCAAATCCAACTCATTGACATCAAGAAAGCTGTCTCTGTTGGATACACCCCGGTTTTCCACGCACACACCGCTCAAGTTGCTATCAAGTTCCAAGAACTTCTTGAAAAGACCAACAAGGCTGGTAAGGAAGCAAACCCATCGTTCCTCAAGAATGGCGATGCATGTATGATTCGTTTCCAACCAACCAAGCCTTTTGCTATCGAGCAAATGGACACCTTCCCTGAATTGTCACGATTCGCTATTCGTGACATGGGTAAGACTGTCGCTGCTGGTGTTTGTCTCAAGATTGAGAAGAAGTGAGTTCCAATACTCAATGAAACTTGAACAGGATGTATGAACTATGGCAGCCGTTACCGTCATCAAACTAACCGGAAACAACCACTCCGATATTGATCGTGTAGCAGGCCACATTCGTGCAATCTGCGAACAAAGCGATACCAAGCTTCGAGGTCCAATTCCTCTACCAACACGCCGTCTGGTCGTTCCTGTCCGACGTGCACCTGATGGTGAAGGAAGCGAAACCTACGATCACTGGGAACTGCGTGTTCACAAGCGATTGTTGGAAATGCACATCAACTCCGGCAAGGATGAAACCTCTCTGCGACAAGTCGCAAAGATTGACATCCCTGATTCAGTAACCATCGAGTTATCGATGCGCACTGTAAACTGAAGTGAAGCGTTTCTCTGAAACCTTGTTCTATTCTAAACAGGCTTTGCCATCTTGAATCTTCAAGACGATTTGATCACAATGGTGCAGCTTCTGCAGCACCTGAATCGATAAGCCATTGAGCCATACCGGTCTCTAAGTTGTGAACATCTCCTGCTTGTAGCATCAATTCAGATCCGTCTGCTGTTGCTATTGCTTCATCAAATGAAGTAAGGATTCGTATTCGAATAAGAGGGCTCGTCTCAACTTGCTTCTCTTCTTCCTTTGGAGTATCGTCCATCCAATCATCAGTAATTGCCGATGTTGCTGATGGGGCGAGTTCCATGGCTGCACCATGCCTACCCTCGCTCGATGGCGCCTGGGGAAGTGGTTCAGGTAAAGTGACAACTTCTTCGGTATGTTCAGGTATTGGTACAGGTTCCATAGAATCCCATTCCAATGCAGCAATACGATCTTCTTCATCGATATCGATCGTATCGACTGGTTCGGGTCGTTCATCCTCAAAGATCAAGTCAGGTGGTGCTTGATTCGTAATTGGCTTTTCAGTAAAGTCACCTAACTGCATTGTCCCTGGTTTATGGGTTGGTGCACTGAACTCCATTTCTCCACGAAGTCCATCCTGCATCTCCTGCCATCCAATGGTCTTCTTGAATCGGTCCATTTCTGTCTGAATNGCAGTATACAACTGACGTTCAGCACCATCTGTTTTTTGCCAATCCAATGGCGGTAGGGCAGTTGCATTATCCGTTGCACTGGTTGCCATTCGCAACGATTGTGATGCAGCATGCTGCATCATTGCAACCAATCGGCGTCGTGCCAATTCTGAAGCGATATGTCGAACATTTGCTTGACGCTTTTGTTCGTTCTGTACCCTCAAATCAGCGCCATGTTTACGAATCATGTTGTGGATCTGAACATCGAGTGTTGTCAGCAATCGCTTGACCATTTCCCAGAAGTCCTTTCGGGGCAGGTGAACGGGAACATGACGATTGGTTTGTTGCCGATAGGTGGCGAACAACTGCTCCTGAATCTCACGGGCTTGAAGGTCCGTAAGCATGGTGTCGCTCGACATCATCCGAGCCTTACTCTTAGAGTCTTTGAACTCTCTTGCGCGGACTTAAACAGAACAGACGAGGCTTCATACCAAATGCCTCACCTTGCGAAGCAAGGTGAGATGGATGAACGTACCCTCAATTCAGTACAAAGCAGTGCTACTCGTAGCACTCATGGTACTTGTTGGGCCTTCGACTCTTGTAAAAGGTGCGCCCACAATAACATCATCTGGTGGAAGCACACTAACACCAACACCTGGCAATGAATCTGTTCTTGCCAACATTTCATCTATCGTTCAGGTGCCTGCAAACCATTCGATAACCGAAGGTGCATTGCTAGTTCAGACTGAATGGACTCCTGTTGCAGATGGAGGTTCGTATTACGGTACAGGTAACGAGAGAGGGTGGTTAAATGGAACCTTTGACAACACTTCCTCGCTTGCCCATGGTGGTAAACTCTCACTTTCGACGGATACATCATTGGGATCATTGACGGATTTTGAAACCACAACGAGAGTCCCGACAGGTTGGCTCGGAATGGGACCAGACGGATATGATTGGACGGTTGTCAATGTAACAACACTCCAGAGTCAAGAACAGCCAACAACTGCAAGTGATGGTGTGCATGCTCTTGCCTTTGGAGCTGACCTAAGCCTTACTGCTAACATGACTTCATGTATTCTCTCTCCAAGATACTCAACACCTGAAGTCGTTCGAAACCTCTCACTTTCATTTGATCATTGGCGTTCATTTACATCAAGCGACGCTCTTTGGGTCGAGTATACTTTTGATGATATGGAAGCATGGAATCAATTGATTCCAACAAGCGGTTACAACGCTTCAGTATCTTCTTCGCATCCTGTTTCAGTCCAATCCTATGCATCTGTTTGGAGTGGTTCTTCACTCCAATGGGATTCAGTCCATTTCCAATTAGATAACCTCGTCAACATCAGTTCGTCGCAATCCATGCGATTCAGGATGTGTGCTGACATGAGCGATGATACTTCTCAACGTGGTGGCTGGTTTATCGATAATCTGACATGGTACAATCAGGGCGATGAACCTGGCTCATGGTTCCATGGAAATTTGAGTGGCGATTATGCTCCAAACGCCGATGGGACATTGATTATGCCCGTAGATTTCAGTGGACTTGCTTCGCCAATTGAACTCGAAATTCGCTCGAATTGGGACATTGAAGGAGGTTCTAACGATGGCATGACCATCTGGTATTCGCTCAACAATGGGACTTCATGGGTACTCCTGACTCCTCTTCCAGGCTTGCCAGGTAACGGCGTGGCCTATCAAGGCCAATTCTATGTCGATGAGTCCTATGGATGGCTACCAATGTTCTATCCAGTACCGAACACTGTGTCTACGCATAGCAATGCTTCGTATGGATTATTGAAGTTCAATGTTCAAACAGATGCCATTGTCAACCATGGAGGATCGGCTCCTGCTTCTGGTTGGGAAGGCATCATGATCGATGATGTCACCCTCCACTCAGG
>QQSG01000129.1:13981-23556 GCA_003602665.1 Candidatus Poseidoniales archaeon | reverse complement strand
CCATGGGTGTGAATGGACCAGTTTCGGCCTTTGATTCATTCGAAGATGCTCATGATGCGCCAGCAGGTTGGTCAATTCAGAACATTCGCGGAGAAGGCTGGACGCTTGGGGCAGTGAACAACTCGTCAGGAAATGGTCCAAATGGTTGGCATTCAGGCCAAAACGGTGCAGGAATCAAACTCGATGGACAGTACAGTGCAAACTCATATGCGCATCTCATCTCACCAGAGTATGATTTGCCAACAAATGCAACATCGCAACTCACCTTTAGGCATTGGATATGCACAGAATCTGCTTGGGATGGGGGTGCAGTCTCTCTTTCAACTGATGGTGGACTAAATTGGTGGTACTTGCCAGCAGACCCCGGTGGCTTCCACGATCGAATTTCAACAGTGAACAGCAATTCGCCATTTTATGGAGAGGGTCTTCTCGACGGTTCACGTGTAACCGGTGGTTGCCATGGCGTTATTCGTGGCTTTGAACTGAAAACTTCCGACATTACAAATCTCTCAGGCGAATCAGTTCGGCTTCGTTTCTCTTTCTTCTCTGATGAATTTGTTGAACGAGATGGATGGTATATCGACGATGCAGGTATCGAAATTTCACTGTTTGAGAACGAAGGAGAATGGGTTTCCGAACCATTCACTCCAAATCCAGTGTTTGGCTATGGTGTGCTAGATGCGAGTGCAATTCAACCTCAAAATACAACACTACGGTTCAGTATCATGGATATGAATGGCAATATCATACCTCAGTATGAGCGAATAACAGCGCCGACACAAATTCTCCTCAACCCAGAAGAGTATTCTTCGGTGCGTATTGTCGTTCACATGTCAACAACAGACATTCTGGTAACACCAACGCTTGAACGCCTCGGGCTTGGGCTCAAGCAAACATTTGGAGCCTATCAAGTGCAAACGAATTCCTTGTCGTTTACAAGCAACCTTAGCGTTGATTCAAATGGGTACATTTCAGCACCTTCATTGACCAACATCTTCAACACATTTTACCCCCAATGTTTCTGGGGAGAAGTCATTGTAACGCATCGCGGTGCCAATTTAACAGGTTCTGGTACCTGGTTCTACCCGCTGTTCACTCATTTCTTGCAAACCACTTCATACACCTCAGAACCTATTCCAACGACGACGACTTCATACTCGACTTCAGGACAATATGGATTCTTGACGGATGCAACGAGGCTCAACTTAACGAGAAGTATGGCGCAAGGAGATTCCTTCCTTGATTTTACGATTCAGCCAATATGTGCAACAGGAATTGATGATTTACAGGTGAAAATTGGAAACAATGCCATTGATGGCTTCCCCTATCCGCCTACTGGAAACGATACAGGATTAAGTGAACGAACGAAGTTTCATTCAGTAGAAAATGGTTCATTTGTCAAATATGGCAACGAACATGGTGATATCGAATGGGAATCCAAAGCTTCTGTGATGTATAATCTCGGGTATCATGGTTTTTCTCGTACAGGCAGTTTTCTACAAAATAACGTCTTGAAATATCAATTCAATGACCAATTTGTATTGAAAGTACAAACGGGTGAGAATGCGACCAATGTCACCATGTGCAATTCTGATTACAACGGGTACCTGACGTATTCAGTTCTTGCATTCGTTCCTGCGAATACAACTCAATATGTCCATGTAACAAGCCCTGGTTTGAGATTTAATACAACACATCCTGCACATGCAAACGATACAGGAACCGCTTTCGATTGGGGGCGCATCTCTATGTTTTTACAAACTGATCAAGATGTGAACTTAACTGCACATTCCCTGCGATCTTCATCAGAACCGTCCATCTACAACATAATTTATTATTCGGATACAATTCTCAATTCCGTTCTCAATGCTTCGAGTACAAATGATTCGAATTCGATGATTGACATACCGATCTCGATAGAAACTGCAAGCGGGGGTGTGGCCTTTAATTTCTCAGTGGTAAGCGAACCAGTCCTCATTGACACGGTTCTTGACGCCCCTGCTTCTCGATGGTTGCCAGGAACGCTTCGTGAAGTGACTACACATCACATACGCACTGATCCAAACAATCCGCAATCAATCGCACCAGCTCTCGAACGAATCAATATCTCAATGGGGCCATCAACATCTCATAGCAATGTACGAATCACTGCAGAGTTAGACCGATTGGATACAAATCCGCGCTTCATCCAAACTTCAGGAGCAGGTATCGCTACGCTTCACTCATCCTCAAACGTTTCATGCACTCGAAGTGAATGTACAGTGACATGGGTCTTTGAAAGTACGTGGCTAAACGATGACATTGATGATGTGCATTGGATGACGTTCGCAATTGATGAAAATGGATTGAAAACAGGTCCTGCTGTTTGGGCAGAAAATACAGCATACAACGATGTAGAGAACGATCTCGAAGCATTTGACATCGTTGCCTATGATGATGAAGGTCGTGCCCTCCATGATTGGACACAGCCCCTTTGGCCATTGCACGTTAACCCAGAAACTGAGATGTTCATCAGCGGTCGTGTTCGATTCGAAGGAGTTGCTAATGGATGGGTGCAAGAAGGCGAGGCAGAAGTGATGGCAGAAGCACGAGCAGTACCTCCAAAGAACATCAGTGGAGGCTCTGATGAATGGCCTAGTCTTCCGATTGTATGGTCTCTAAACAATTCCACGGAGGTTGATGCATTTGGTCAATTTTCAATCCCCTTGACAATTCCCGATGNGGACGAATTAATCAGCGGTACACGCATTGAAGTTCGAGTTCTTTTGACACGTCGTGGACCTGCTGGAAATCAGGTCACTACAGCCTTTGATAAGACTGCAGAGTCGACATCGTTTGAAATCTTATATGACGAAACGAAGCCAGATTTGATTTCAGTTGAAATCCTTGATCAAAGTGGATTGCAACCTGCAGATGGCCACATCTGGATGCCTGAACGACCGATTCCACTTCGATTAGTGATTCAAGACACAGAAGGCCTTGAAACACCTTTGACGATTTACACATGGGCAGAAGATGCTGATGATGCGAATGGTAATGGATTGATGGAAGAAAGTGAATATCAATCATTTACTGCAAACATCAATCGAGGAGTTTCCGAGGCAGAAGTCGATTTACCACTTCTCCAAACCAGTGACGTCCTTCCTTCAGGATACGAAGAGGGACGATTGAGTGTCGTGGTATCTGGGTTTGATTTGGCTGGAAATCCATTGCAAGGGGGAGGAACCTATGGAGAAGAAACAGATGCTGCTACAGTCTATGTTCAGCCATGGAAACCGACTTTGTTAGTGCGAGAATCGTTGACTACCGATGCTATTGGAGGGTATTTATTCCCTGGACAAACACATCAGATGTCGTTTGATCTCATTGATGGTAACGGGCTTTCAAGTCTTGATTCGATTACGCTTGGTCTCTTGAATTCCCAACAAGATGATTGTTGGATAGAACATCTTCCACGCTTCAACGTAACAACTGGTGACGTGACATGTTTCGAGGTCCCACCAACGGTTACCTCTCAGAAAGACGAGTTAACATTCCGATGGAAGGTGACTGTTTCATTCCGTTTACGCTGGGATGCGATGGAGGCTTTGAGCGATCAACAATTCACCCCCTCTCTTGTTGTCAAGGATGAAAATCAAGATGTTGGTTTAGGCGCAACGTATCTCGAAGATTTGAATTGGACAACCCATACACGAGTTTCCTTTGTCATCGATGATGTCAAAGATC
The DNA here is from genome assembly GCA_003602665.1 of Candidatus Poseidoniales archaeon. Classification (GTDB taxonomy): domain Archaea; phylum Thermoplasmatota; class Poseidoniia; order Poseidoniales; family Poseidoniaceae; genus MGIIa-L2. Next base: position 19,830 of record QQSG01000129.1, on the reverse strand, counting down.
GAGTGGCTCCTTTTGGAACATTCCAAAACAATATTCTGACGATGCATCTCGATGATTTTGCTGATATTGATGTTTTTATGGTTCATGAAAATACCTTGGAACCAGCCCTTCACATTCCGTTTGATAGTCGCGTGACATGGGAAGTGTCCCACAACGGAGAGGCCTCATTCTCAACAGAATCAACAATCGGTATGACTGGTTTAAGCAGTCATCGTCTCGTTCTCAATTGGATGACCATTCCAAACGGTGTAGCAACACTCAATATTGGGCTTACTGGCAGTGTGTTTGATTCTTCAACACCTCTGAGCATAGGTCTGCAAATTGATGAACAATCTCCAACCGTAACTCTTGAACCTGGGACGTTTAGTGACTTGGATTCCAATGATCTCAACGATGTTCCAATTACAATCCATATCACAGATGATTATGGTGTATCTGAACAGGGAGCGATGGTTCATTGGTGCTATGTACGGGCAGGAAAGGTTGTCGAGGGCTCAATTGGAGAAAAGTATCTTGATTCAATTGGCACGACTGGTGAAATCACTTCGTTCCAGACAATTCTCGATGTTGAACAAACAGGCATCTCGTTTGAGAAGAGTGACAGACTGAGCGTTTGGTTCTCTCATCAAGATCACTCAGGCAATGCCATGGTTGGTGAAGCAACTGAACTCAGCCCACTCGAAGTCTACATTGTTTGGATGGCGTTTGAGCCAATCCCAGTCTCGATAGAAGCAACGCCCTACAGACCTACTTTAGGTGAAACAATTGATATCGTGTTGATTGTAGATAACATCGGTTATCTCAACGGTTCAACCACCTTCATCTTGCAAGATGGTGATGGAATCCAACTACGCGAAGTGACATTCTATCTGGAGGCGGGAGAGCGAGAGAGCATTACATGGGAGATTGAAGTTTGGAAAACAGGTCGACTTGGAATGACTCTGAAGATGGACAACAACAGCGTTCTCATTCCTGTTCCTTTAGCTGATGCTACAGATGATTATGTTGATCAGAAATCATCTGCTTCCGAACTCGGGCTGAACATTCTCTTGGTTCTTCTTGCAGCAGGTGCAGTCGTGGCGACATACCTCATGCGCAAAGAACGTATCAGAGACTTGTACGATGAGTTTGAACTCGATGATGATACGATTAAACCACCGCCACGTCCGTTGGATTTGATGGATATCGGTGAAGAGGAATAGTCAAGAAGAAGACCATCGAGGGAAGCATACGTGCCGGGGTTCCCGAGCGGTCAAAGGGGGTGGACTCAAGATCCTCTGCGTAATGCTTCGCAGGTTCGAATCCTGCCCCCGGCACCATTCTCACAGTTCTTCGAGTTCTTCTTTTGCATCTTCAGTTAACGATTGGAAGACTAATCCTTCAGGATTCTCGATCGCAACCAACGCCTTTAGTGAATGCAATTCAGCTAGTTTTTCAGGTGCTTGCGCAACCTTTACTCGACTGTTTGACAATGTGATTTTCGCACCAGGTTGAGGTGCCTGAATCGAAGATGGCATCCATATTCCAATGGTACCTAGTGATGGATGTTGAGCAACGATGAGTTGTTCTTCAGCCGCTTCTCCAACAACTGCAGTGATGTACAATGGCCGCTCATCATCCAACAAGACTTCAGACGATTGCCAATCGGTTGAAACTTCAACATGACTTTCCTTTTCTTGTCGCTTACTGATGTCTTCTACTGTCTGTTCAACAGCACGTTGTTGTTGTGTAGTTTGTTCATGAATTCGGTCCAAAACACGGCGCAGGCCTTCAATTTCCACATCATCATCGTCTTCCATTGCTCGATGAGCCAACAGCACCAATTCACCCAAATGTTCGTTGATGCTTCCATCAGTTGTGGAACATTCCATTGCTTCATCGAATAATTCGATTGCAAAGTCAGGACGATTAAGCGCAAGGAAGGATTCACCCAATTCGGTCAATGCTTGCATAGCAACAGTATGATCTGCTTGAACCATGGTCTGAACCTTAGAGATGGTTCCATCATAATCCTCTCCATTGAGGAACTGTGCCATCGACAAGACAACATGTTGTTTCAATTTCATCGGTTCATTGAGTGCTTCTAATCCAATTGCTGCTGATGATAATCGAACTGCTTTCTCGTGTTTCTTTGTCGATAAGGCAAGTACGGAAAGACGAGCAAGGATACGTGCTTCAATAGGGTCATCATCGACGTGTGTTGCTTGGAATAACGCACTCGCAAGATGTTGATGGGAACCCATTGCATCACCTTTCATTCGTTTCATAATGGCTAGAGCCATTTCGCTACGTACAAGAATACGAGAACTGAATCGATGCGCAACATCAACGAGTTCTCGATTTAATGGAGCCAAATCAATTCCAGAATCTTCGAGGACTTCGGCCATGAGTGCCTGAGTTTCGGAAATAACAACTTCAAGTGATTCATCAGCAAGTCGCTGCTTTAGATTCAGAACATGTTCTTCAAGACGAAGCATTTCTCGACAACTTTCGAACAAAGGTTTGAGTTTTTTACGATGGCTCGTTTTAATGTCGTCACCACTTAGATGCCGTCGTAATTGATGCAGATAGTCGACGCTTTGTCCTTCAGTTGCTTGGGTCGGAGCGCTTGCTTTGACCTTTGCAGGAGCGGTTGCAAGAAGAGAATCGACCATCCAAGTGATCTTTGCTTGAACGTCGTATTCGTTTCGTCGACTGATGGCATATTGCATTTCAGCAGCGCGTATACGACGACCTAATCGACGTAATTCACTCGCATGTTTTCCTTTAGCAGATTTAGCAATTCGCTCAAAGAAGGTTGAGGGTGGGCAAACTTCTCCAGCGAGTTGATGTTCTTCAGTCGCCTTTGCCATCTTGAAATCATCAGTGACCAAAAGAACATCATGACCCTCTCGCTGCAGACTGCTTGAGAGGACCATCAACGACAAATCAACATCTTGTGGTGATGCGCGTTCTCCAATTTTGGAAGCGAGACCACGTATCTGTCCATCATCAACGGAATGCGTTGTAAGAAGAGGTTTGACCTGTTCGAGTAAGTTTGGTCTCTGCTTCCATCGTTGAAATCGAACCGTTCGAATTTCTCCATGAACGCCATCGGTGACGTGCATGGTCTTCAGGCTCGATTTCAGATCTTTCAGAAGCGTCGTTGAACCCATTGCTCCCATGTGAATAAAGCAGTTTGAATCGACAACATATGTGACCATGATGATTCGAGTACAAGTCGAATCATAAGTCTTGAGCAGAATGTACTGCAAGAATCGCATCAACAAGTGGGGCGATTGTAGCGCTGTTTGGATACGGTGATACGACATCGGCAGCTGCTCGCACATCGACAAAAGGCGTTCCAACCGAAACAGACCAACCTGCCATTTCAAACATCGACAAGTCGTTTGGTGCATCGCCAACGCAGAGCATGTCTTGGGCAGACCATCCCATCTTCTCATTCAGCATTGTCAAACCACTTCCCTTGGAGAGATGTGGTTCCATGAGGTGAATTGCGAAACCTGTTCGGACAACATCGAGATGCTTCCATTTACTTTCACGGATTGAAGAAGTGACTGCTTCGAGATCTTCATCAGCAAACAAGCACCATTCGCTTTCTCTCCAAGCGTTGGTTGTGATTCCTTTGGGATCGATTTCTTCATGTTCGGTTGCAAGCCAATTCGCAGCCTCCTTTGCTTCTTGACCAGATGCTCGGACAATGGGCTCAGGCCATGATGGATGCCAGAGGACGCCACCATTTTCGCAACAAATAGGGCCGTTTAGGCCGATGAATCTCCACAAACCGTAGGTGATTGCTCGAACATTTCCAGTTGCAAGGACAACAATGATTCCTGCTGCTTCTAGCCGACGTAAGGCCTCAACAGCGTTCATGTCGAGGAGCTTGTTTTCATCGGTAAGGGTACCATCGATATCGAAAGCCACGACCTTTGGACACCATCCAGGGGGTAGCCACTCCATAGACCGTCGACAGACTTCTCTTTGAAGAAGATTCTGACCAAAATAATGAACAAAATCATGAGAGTCTTAATCAAATAGGAACGGGGCACCAAGCACATGGGGGATGGAGATGAAGAAGTGTTCTTTTCCCTAGAGGATGATGAAACGGTTGCAAAGGCCGTTCCTCCTCAAGAAAAAGCAGAACCCATTCTTGTTGCAGAAGACGCTCCTGAGAACATCGAAATTCTTGATGCGGAAGTTATTATGCAAGCCACTGGAAACTATTCAGTGGAATGGCAATTGATTGGAATGGATTGCCCTGATTGTGCAAGTAAGGCAACACGGGCTCTCAACCATCTTCCTCAGGTATCTGACCCAGTCGTTTCAGCAACGTCAGGAGAAGTGCGACTTTCCGTAGATTTAGAAAAAGGTTCGATTTCACAAGTCTCGAATGTGCTTCGCTCACTGGGACATGCTCCCGATACTGAACACCATATGTTGAAGGGAATGAAAGCAGCAACGATTGCAAAACGCAACAACATCGAGATCCGTGAGTTGCGAAAATTATTGAAACTTCAGCCAGGAATACTCGATGCTGAGATTGAGAAGGACGGCAGAATCCTTCTCCAATTGGTTTCACAAGCAGATTCTGATTTACTCAAGAAACGAGATGAAGCGTTGGAGAATGTCTGTGGTTCGGCCCCAAAACTCGTCACAACAATGTCGAATCGTCTGCGTCCAGATCAGTACCGTCTCCTCGGCGCTTCGTTTGCAGTGCCTCTTCTTGTCATTGTTTACGCTCTTCACTTGATGGGCATTGAGGGTTGGATTGCGGCTGTTATTGCAATTCCAGGAATCATCATATCTAGCTATCAGATGTTCCGTGAAGCGATTGCAGGTGTCCTCAATCGCCAAATCGGGTTCCAAGTATTGACAAGTTTAGCCGTTATTGGCGCATGCGGTTTGATGATGTGGGAAGAAGCGCTTATCGTTTCGATTCTGGTTGCTTTTACCGCTCATCTGGAAGGAGATGCTCTCGCTAAAGCAAGAGAAGCAATGCAAGGTGGGCTCGACCGTTTGCCTCGCGTCGCACGTCGTTTGAATCGTCCAAATGCTTCCAAGCCAATGTCGATCAATATTGGAACTCCATTGGTGATAACTCAAACAGCCCCACTAGCAGCCGTACACTCACACAAAACTAGCGAACAAATTCCTATTGATTTGCTCAGTAAGGGCGATTTCATTGAGATTCGGAGCGGGGAATTGATACCAGCAGATGGAATCATTGTCGAAGGAAAAGGAGCGCTTAACAAAGCACCACTCACAGGCGAATCAGTCCCAGTTGATGTCACAGAAGGCGATTTAATACAAGCAGGACTTGTTCTAGCCCGAGGCCCAGTCGTTGTTAAAGTCGAAGCGGTTGGGGAAGGGACTCAATTGTACGAACTGATTGAAGCGGTTCATACCTTTAGAGATGAACCGCCTCGTCATCAAGCAACCATTGAATTGTTCACCGCCATATGGGTTCCACTTGTCTTGTTCGGAGCAGTTGGGGTCTACTGGTTCCTTTTCCCAGAGAATTGGAAAATCGTTCTTCTTCTGTGGGTTGTTGCTTGTCCATGTGCGCTCTTGCTTGCAGCCCCAGTTCCTCATGCAGCAGCCCTCGCCCGGTCTGCTCACATAGGAGCGATTGCACGTGGTGGAAATGTTCTCGATCGCCTTTCTAAGGTCAATCACGTTCTGTTGGATAAAACAGGAACACTGACTTCAGGAAAGCCATCAATGGGAGCGGTTATCATTGCCAAAGGCCGTCGGAAGGATGCTTCAATCGCTCTTGCAGCAGGTATCGAGGCTCGCTCATCCCACCCATATGCAGATGCTCTTCGAGAATATGCAGAGGAGCAGAACAT
>QQSG01000129.1:2039-13938 GCA_003602665.1 Candidatus Poseidoniales archaeon | reverse complement strand
ATCCAAGCACTACGAAACAAGGAAGTCGTTTTGATGCTTCGTCCTGATGCATTGGTTGAGCATGGCATCGTTCTGCCAGAAGAACTTCGACTCGGTATCGTTGAAGCCGAAGCGCAAGGGCATGGAGCATCTGTATTGACCAAAGGCGGAAAGTGTGTTGCTCTCTTTACGTTCATTCACGATGACACCCGTCAAGGCGCTGATGAATTGATTCCAGAATTGCACAAGCGTGGAATCACTGTTGAAATTCTCTCTGGTGATCATCAAGGGGCTGTCGATCGATTCGCAGCCTCGGTAGGTCTTGCAGCGAGCGCCGCCCATGGAAGTCTTTCACCAGAGCAAAAGGTTGACTGGGTTCGTAGCCGTTCTAAGACGCATGTAACGATGATGGTTGGTGATGGATTCAATGATGCAGCTGCATTGGCTGTATCCGATGTTGGTGTTGCCGTTGGTTCTGGAGAATCAGTAAACGTCGAAGCAGCAGACGTTCTTATTCCAGGAGACGATCCTCGAATTTTGACACAACTCATCGACCTTTCTCGCAAGACTGAGCGCAACTTCAGACAGAACCTTTCTTTCTCGATTTTGGTTACAATGACTCTTGTCTTTGCAGTAGTCAATGGATTCTATGACCAACTCTGGGTTGGCGTATTGGTCCACGAAGCCTCCGTCATTCTCGTCATACTCAACGGAGCTCGGCTTGCTGAGGGTACAGGTACCTACAAACTTCTACTCACCACCTTCCAATCCCTTTGGGAGGCCACAGTTTCTGCGTTCAATACGGGAAAGAAGCAATTTGCTAAGAGCGAAAGTTGAGTGGATATCTTCAAACCTAAGTAATACTCAGTGTGAAATGGTGAGCGCATGACCCGAGTACGAACAGACCCCTTAATCGCAGCGCTGACCCACCCGACCCGTCGTCGAGCCTATGAGGTCCTTTTGCAAGTCGAAGAGATGAGTACTGTTCAACTACAAGACCAAGTTTCAGTCGACAGATACAATCTATACCATCACCTAAAGCGTCTTGTTAAGGTTGGTCTTATCGAGAACCATCGAGACGTTGGTCGTGCCCGATGGTGGACCGTCTCAAAGAGAGTCGAACTCCCTGGAATGATCAGTGAGCAATCAACACAAGTTATCGCAACCGGCTCACCATTGGACGACATTGCAGCACTGACACACGTCCATTCCATTGATTTAGTCAATTCAAGAGGTCAAGTTGGAGCAAAACAATTCGTTCAACAATTGGCACAAGAATACAACATACCATTGGATTTACCTTGGAACTTCCTTCCGGTAAAACTGATTCTTGTTGGAAAGGGTGGAGATGATGAGGAATCATCTTCCTGAGATTTATCATCGCCGAACAAATGAAAACATATTGGGAGATGGTCGAACATGGATGAGCCAATAACAGTGGAGTCGAGGGTTGCACCTCCTCCACTTTCTTGCCCAAAGTGCAGTGGTCTTCTTCCTTCAGCACTTGGAGACATCCAATGTGAACTCTGTGGGGCAAACGTCCGCACAGATCATAGCCCAACACGCAAGAAGTGGGAAGAGGAACGCCTTTCTTGCCCTTCGTGTTCAAAGGTGCTTATTGCAGGAGTCAATGACCGTCCTGCTGAACTACGATGTGGTGGGTGCGAAACACAATTCACACTCACAGCCAAAGTCATCCGAGTTGAAATTCAATGTCCCGCTTGTGAGCGAGGCCTACGTATGAAGCAAAGACCGGGCGAGCGTACAATCACCTGTCCTGCCTGTGAAGTACCATTCAAGGTGTCTTTCTGAGATGAGAATATGAAATCTACATTCCGATTAACTGGTCTTGCTGACTACATTACGCTCACAAACGCTATGTTTGGAACGGCTTCAATCATGTTCCTGATTCTTGCAGTAGAAGATATGAGTCAACCATTTGGAGATGGATTGAAATCCAAATATATCTGGGCATCCATGCTCTGCATCTTCCTTTCAGCCCTTGGAGACATTATCGATGGACCAATTGCTCGTCGATATTCAAAGCAGAAACTTCTTGGAGGATCTTTGGATATTATGTCGGACTGTCTTTCATTCTGTGTCGCTCCCGCATTGATGATGTTCATTATGTTTGGACGATGGGGAGAAGCCTCACCAGTCTGGACCCTCTCTCTCGCACTTGCTGGATTTTGGGTTATCGGAACTGGAATGCTCCGACTCGCTCGTTTCCAGTATGAGGAAGGCAGTGGGTTGCCTTACTTCCATGGACTCTCCTCGCCTGGAAATGCAATTTTATTGATGGGTGCTGCCGGTTTCATTTGGTTGCAACCGATTCTCAACTTCGGACCAGATTTAACCAATGCTACAATCTGCCTTGGTGATGGTCAACCATGTCATGCAACTCCGGGACTTGATATGTTCATCCTGCCCATCATGTTCATCTCTGGAGCAATGATGATCAGCGATCGCCGATTATCAAAACTCAAGCACGGTCTAGATCTCAAACTTTCAGTGCTGCAAATGGCTTGTTTGCTCACTGCCATTATCTACGCAATGATCAGCACGGGTGCATCTGAGAATCAAGTCCAAGTGGGATCTGAGTTAGCACCACCTGGTTGGCTTTTCCTTGCATCATGTTTGTTTGCAGTTTACTACCTGGCTAAACCACAACCACCAGTATTCATTCCAAACGAAGAAGAGTGAGACGAGAACCGTTTTTCGCGGTAAAAACAGGCCTTTCTGCCATCGTTAGCGTCGCGTACCTTATGTATGAAGAAATGTCGATAAGGGTTCGGATGGGATGTTATGAGTGCTAGCGAAAGCAGGCAAGACGAGCTGTTGGATGCTGCTCGAAAGAAGCGTGAAAACGCTGACAGGCTAAGCCTTGCAGCTCTTCGTAGCCAATTTACAACATCTCCCGCTGTTTCAACAGACCAAGCAATGCTCACCAGTGCTCGATTCCGCCAAGAAGAGCGAATGAGAGCAGATATTCGCCGTGAACGTCGATTGCGTCAACAAGCCATCGCAGAGCGTGTTTCAGCCATGCAGGAAGCTATTGCAAACGATCTTGCAGTTCAACACGAACTCACTCTCGATGCTCTTGAGAAAGAAATGCGAACCGATATGGAAGTTGAACTTGCAGAAATGGAACGTTCAACACTCGCTGGTGAAGAAACACGAATGCGTGAACAACTCGACCTGAGACTCAAGCGAGAAATCTCAAACCTTCAAAATCAACTCGAGCACGAGCATGATCGCCGACTTGAGGAACATAAAGAGAATCTAAAACAATCCATTGAAGGGCAACTCCAAGACGAGCATCGTCGACGCCTTGCTTTGCAAAAAGAGCGAATGGCATTGGAATACAATCAACGCCTTCAGTTACGAATTCGTGAACTTGAGGCTGGAATCGAACAAGAGATGGAATCACGTTTCATCGAACTTGAAAACAAGGAAATCGAAACGCTCGAAGAAGGTCATAGTGCTCGTCTTGCTGAACGAGAAGAGCAACTTCGACGTGGTATTCGAACTCGACTTGAGCAACAACTTCGCAACAGACTTCAGCAACGTGAAGCACGACTCCGTGCAGAATATGATCGCCGTAGCCTACGTCTCGAAGAGGATATTGCTCAATCACTTCAACAAGAACTTGAAACACAACTTCGTCAAGAAACTGAAGATCTTGAAGAGCGAATGCGTGAAGATGTTGAACTTGCAATCGCACGACGTCGTGATGAATTGAGGGTTGAAATCCAAAAGCAACTCGAAGAAAACCACTCAGAACGTCTCACAGAGCGTAAGGGCCGTTTGAAGGAAAAGTACGACATCACGTTCTCCAAGGCTGTTGACGATATTTCTAAGGTTCTCAAGAGTGAACTTGAACAAGAACTCGCTCGACGCTCTGATGATGAATTCACATCCTACAGAGGTGCTCGAGAAGCAGAAATCCAAAATCGACTTGCTCGATTCCGCTTCGAGCGTGAAACAGAACTTCGTGGACATCTCGAAGAACAATATGAAGCAAAGCGAACCGATTGGGCAGAACGTCTTGAAATCGAATTCCAATCGCGTGAAACCGCTGCAAGAAAGGCCATTATGGCTGAACTTGATGCCCAGTTGCGCAATGAACGCCTGACCTTTGAGACCGATTTGGATCTACTCAAGGAAGAAACTGCTCTCGAACTCGAAGTCGATATGGAAGAGCGCCTTTCAGCCTTCAGAACTCGAAAGCAAGAAGAAATTGCAGTTCAACTTGAACGTCAACTCGACAAGCGTGAAGAGATCATGCGAAACAAGGCACTTATCGATGTACGCAAGCGTGAAGCTTCAATCCGTGCTGAAATCGAAGCACAACTTGGACTCAAGCGTGCAGAGGTTCGTGACCGTCTTAACAATCTTTCAGAGAAGATGGATTCCTTCCGTGAGATGGCAGAAACTAAGATGCGTGATGCCATTACCTCACAGATTCAGGGTGAAATTGATGTCTCTGAATCAGAACTTCAATCTCGTGAATCAGAGTTTGCAGAACTTCAATCAACCGATACACGGGCAGAGAAGCGACAGAAGTGGATGCAATCCATCTCTGGCCAAGCACCAGCAGCAATGCCACTCAATCAAGACCCATCTGCACTGGGTACTCGTACACCAGGACTTGGCGGCGGTTTGTCACGTTCCCTTGGATCAACGCCTCAACAAGGCATGGGCTTAGGTGGAATGAGAGCCCCAATGGGTGGAGCAAAGCCACTCGGGCAAGCACCAGCACTTCGTCCAGTCAAGGCGCCTATTGGTGCATCAGCAGAAGTAGCACTGCCAAAGCCACTTGAACGTAAGGTCCGCATGCCGCTTCAACCACAAACTCCACTTGTCCAACCACAGGTCGAGGAAGTTCAAGCAACACAGGAATTACCGGCTGAAGAAATCGTAGTACCAGTAGGTGCTGTCGAAGTGAGCATCACGCCTGGTGAAGATGGAGAATTCGGAACCAGCGATGACGAAGCACGAATCACACGACGTGACATTTCAGAAGTTGCTGAAGCAATGGAAGAAGAAGAGATTGTTGAAGCAGAATCTGCAACAATGCGTCCAATCACAGGAACAATGACTCCACTAAATGTGATTCCAAAGGATTCAGTTGAGCAGCAAGAAGGAGCGACAAAGGCAATGCTACGACCTGTTCAACGCTTAACGCCTATCTCAAGTCCAAAGAAGGAAGTCAAGACTGCTTCAATCACTCCTGTCCTTCCTCAAATGAAGCCAGCAGAAGAAGAATCTGATGAATCTTGAATGGACAATCATGCGTCTGTTTGATATTTCCCTTCGTCTTCCCCGTACTATGCGAACCGTAGCAACGATTGTCCTTTGTTTGCTTCTATTGCCAATTGTGGCCCCTGTTCTGTCCGCCTCAGCGTCCTTAATCGATGCCGGTCAAACCGAACAAATCAACGAAAAAGTCGTTGCATGGCAGCAACTAAGTGATGGTAAAGTTCTGATGGTAACTGGTTCAGGTACCCTTTCTGTCAATACATTCGAATCTGGAATGCATACACCAGTTTGGAGTCTTGATCTCAACATTACTGCAAAGTCAGCACGGGTTGATTCTGGAGAAAACCTTGTCTCTGTTTCACACAATTCAGGTGTTGTTATCATTCAAATGACACAACAAATCATTACACAGTACATCAATACCTCAAATCCGGTGGATGCAGTCGATTGGGATAACGATGGAGATATTTGGATTGGATACTTCCCTGGTCAGCGAAGAGCTGAGGAATGGAGCGGTGGACTTCCGTCGGGTATTGTCACGGATTCTCACAGTGGTGGAATGACATCAATGATTGTCACCTCAGACGGGCACATCCTCACAGGAGGATACGATAATCGTGTCAAGGTACACGACAATACTGGGACTCTTGTTCAACAATTAACCGATATGACCTCTGCAGTCAACACACTGGAACTTGATGCTCAAGGGCGCCTATTGGTTGGGACTGCAGGTGGCGATTTGTTCCGTTACAATCTGAGTGATTACACCTATGAAATGCTTTCAATCTCTTCGAATCCTCAACTCGTCTACATAGAACAAATGGACTTTGCCTCATATCACGTTGGAACACAATCAGGTGAGATCATTGTTGTTGATGTCCAAACCTTCCAGGAAGGGGATATGTACGATAGCAGTGGAAAAGTGATTGCATCTCTGAAAGGTGCAAATGGCGAAGTCTACATCATCTCTGGATTTACATCCTCAACACGTGTACGATTGTACGACATTGACAGCGATGGGGACGGAGTAACCGATGCATTGGATGCTTTCCCAACAAACCCGTCTGAGTCCCTTGATACCGATGGCGATGGCGTTGGAGACAACAGTGATGAGTTCCCAACTATTCCTGATGAGAGCGTTGACTCTGATGGGGATGGTGTAGGTGATAATTCAGACATGTTCCCTTCGAATCCTGATCAAACCATCGATTCCGATGGTGATGGATATGGAGATAACTCAGATGGTCAAGATGGTGATCTCTATCCAACAGACAGTTCACAATGGGCTGATACTGACAGAGATGGATACGGAGATAATCCTCAAGGAACACTTGCAGATGGATGTCCACTGGTTAACGGATTCTCAACACAAGACCGCTATGGTTGCCCTGATGGGGACCTTGACGGATATTCAGACCCTGATCAGAATTGGACTGCCCAACAAGGTGCAGATGCTCTTCCAGACATGAATTCGCAATGGACGGATGGTGATGGCGATGGGTATGGAGATAATGCAACAGGTGCTATGCCTGACAAGTGTCCAACTAAGCCAGGAACGTCGACAAAGGCATGGTTACCTGATCCAGAAGACCCTCTTCAGAATACAGAACTCGAATCCTTCGGATGTGAAGACAAAGACGGTGATGGATGGGCAGATGGTTCAGAATCAAAAGATATGGATCTTGATCCAAATGAATATCTCGATATTGACAGAGACGGAACTGGATCAAATTCAGATTACAATGATAACGATGCTCGAATTCAAACCATTCAAGATCATTGTAATCTTGACTTCACAGATGTAAGAGATGTTTGTGTTGGATGGCGAACACCAGCCTACGTTCAATACGTTGCTGACTCAGTAGCCGCAAATCAGACTGCAGTTTCATACTCCAGTTGGAACACGACATCAGATTCTACAACAACAGATAAGGCATGGTATGAAACAAATGCAGTGAACGATGCATTGGTCTATGGAGGAGGTCTCTTTGGAATCTTGACTCTGGTTATCCTCATTATTGGAATACTTGCTTCACGTCGCAAATCAACGCAAACTCAGAAGACGTATGGTGCTGCAGGATTACCAACTTCGGCTGCAATGGATGAAGCATTGGAAGGAACAGCAGGTTCCTCAGCCTTTGGCGGCGTTGAATCCGATTCACTTTGGGAAGAGGATGTCAAACCACTCAATCTAGAAGAACAAGAAAAGGAAGAAAAAGTCGTTGAATCTTCAAGAGGCGTTTCTGCAGAGGAACTCTTTAGTGACGAAGAATCCATCGAATCGATTGCAACATTAGGTGAATCGACACCTGAACCTGAAGCAGAATCAGCTCCGGTTCCAGAAGAACCACAAGAAGCACCACCACTGCCTGAAGGCGGTCTTCCAGAAGGNTGGACAATGGATCAATGGAAATGGTATGGTCACGAGTACCTTGCTAAGATGGGCAATCAGTAATTAGCGCCACACAATAGGCAAACAGGAACGTAGATTTCCTAGTTCAACGCCAGAATAGATTGGTTTTCCATCTTCTTTCAGTGTGTTCATGATGAGCCAAAGAACAGCATTCCATGATTTGTTAAGAGCGAAGAGTTCGACTTTTCCAGCAGCAGCAGCTGTCAACAGTTTGGATTCATCAGTAGAGTCATCAAACAATGCACGAACAAGTTGTTGTGTTGTTAGGAGATAACCAGGTGGACGCCATGCCATCATTTTCCAATCACCTCAAACCTTGAAAGGAGCCATGTTTAATCGATTGACTAAATGTTCGACATTGACATCAGCAACTCGCTTGAGGTGCTCTTGTAGCACATCGAGTTCACCACGCATCCGAGCCATTTTGTGAGCTCGAATAACATCTTCAAGAAGCATGTTTACGCTCTTATGTCCATTTACCGTTCGCATGGTATTCAATTGCCTACGAACTTCATAACTTACACTTACAGAGGTCATTCCTTCTCCAGTCATATGTGCATCCCGAATCGAATGCGTACCCATTCGTACTTAACCTGACCGCGCGAACAAGCATCGAAAGCGTTGATTTCTAACCCAATCATCGACGACCAGTCAGTAATTTTGGATGTTCTTTCACACCAAATTCACGACGCATCGATTGAACTCTGTTGTGGAATTCTTTCGTAAGTGTCCAATATTCAAGCGATCCTGCCCCTGCGCCACTCGCTCTTGGCTCATTTAGCAAAACGGTTGGAGCACCGCTCCAAGGCGCTTCAGCAACCTTAACTAAACGACGAATCGTTGTATTGAAAACCTTATTTGGAATCTTACGGCTAACTTCTGTGCATACGTGGCGACTGAGTTTCGAACGTGCATCGACCATCGTCATAGCAACACCAAAGATCTTCAGATTACGATTAATACGCTTCTGAATCATCTTGATTGAATTCATCAACATACTGAACCCTTCAAGCGCATAGTATTCTGCTTGAACTGGAACCATAACCCAATTGGCTGCACACATGGCATTGATTGAGAGTAAACCAAGTGAAGGAGGCGTATCGATCACGATGTAATCAAACTCATCAATAATGGGTTCAAGCCCTTCACGAAGTCTGGTTTCTCGACCAATCTTGTGAGACAATTCAATTTCTGCCCCTGAAAGATGGATGTCGCTTGGAAGCAACCAGAGATTATCAATGGTCAAATTCTGTGGCGCTTTCTTCCCTTTTCGTAGAATAAACGCCTTCTGCATAGCATCAGTAAGTTCCCTCGGTGTAAGCAGATATTCTTCCATCAACGGAAGTTCTTCCCCAGAATCATTCGCAAGAACATCATAAGCAGTACGTCGAATATTCTTCTTTTCAATACCGAATGAAGTTGCACAGTTTCCTTGTGGATCGAGATCTACAAGCAAGACTTTGGCCGGAGGAACGCCTTGCTTTCGATTCCCTTTAGCGAGAGCAGCTGCAAGATTAACGGCAGTCGTCGTCTTTGCACAACCACCCTTTTGATTAGCAACAGCGATGACCATTTTGTACGGATTCATTGTCATGCTTGCTCCCCCTCAATGTGACCCAGAAAGGTCACCCATTTTGAACTTCAGCCTCCAAAGAGCGCTTAGGTTCAAGAAATTACAGGAACTGGAACTTCCGAGAGAATCTTTCGAACGATGTGCATTCCAGTGATTCCACGAATCTTTGCTTCAGGCTTCATGACAATACGATGGCTGATGATTTGAAGAGAAATTCCCTTGATATCATCAGGAATGACGTAGTTACGGCCAGCGATTGCAGCAGCAGCACGTCCTGTCTTGAACAATGATTGAGATGCACGAGGAGAAGCACCGTTGACAACACGGTGATCTTCACGAGTACGTTGAACGATTTCAACGATGTAAGCAAGAATAGCAGGATCAACATGAACTGTTTCCAGTGCCTTTTGCATAGCAACAACCTTCTTTGGAGAAGTGATCTGTTCAACATCGTGTCCATCCTTTCCACGCAACTTACGTCGAGCGAGAATTGCTTTCTCTTCAGCACGGTCTGGGTAACCCATACTCATCTTCATCAGGAAACGGTCCATTTGCGCTTCAGGAAGCGGGTATGTTCCTTCTTGCTCGATTGGGTTCTGTGTTGCAAGAACAACGAACGGAGCAGGAAGTTTGTGCGTAATACCTTCAATGGTCACTTGCTTCTCTTCCATTGCTTCAAGCAAAGCAGCTTGGGTCTTTGGAGGAGCACGGTTAATTTCGTCAGCAAGCAGAATGTTCGAGAACAATGGACCTGCACGCAACTTGAATTCACCAGACTTTTGATCGTACATGTAGGTGCCCATAATGTCTGAAGGGAGCAAGTCAGGAGTGAATTGTACACGCTTGAACTTACATCCAAGTGCACGAGCGAAGGTGTTTGCTAGAAGTGTCTTAGCAAGTCCTGGGAAATCTTCCAGAAGCATGTTACCGTTGGATAGAATACCAACAGTTACTCGGCGCAGGTTCTCGTTTTTACCGATAATAACCTTGCTTACTTCATTCATCAAAGCGCTGGAAATGTCAGCAACGGTTCGAATGAGATCTTGCGTACGGGCGTCTCCGCCGCTGTTTTGTTGTGAAAATCCAGCATCCATCATGAATCACCTAAGTGTTCTCAGCCTTACGACCGCTTGACATGATACTTGAATGTATGCCGTTGATACGTCGAACAAGCCTCATGCGATGTGCCGGCGTCCCCAGAAATGGTCATCCTTCCGATGAAGTTTGACAATCTCTTCCAGAATTTCTTTTTCAAGTTCAGTCAACTCAACTTTTGCGAGACGTGGAACGTGAGATTCAGGAATGTCGACGTAGAATTGTTCCAACTCCTCAATATGTCTTCCAACAGTTGGTCCCATGATTGCAACAGCGACTTCTTCACCTTGTTTTGCTTCTTTGAGTTCATCACTTGAACGGGAACGAAGGCTTCGAATTTGACCGACAGCAGTTCCGTCGACCTTCATCAATCGCTGTCCAAGATGAACTCTACCGCCAAGAACTCGCATACCAACAATTGCAGGTCCTTTGTTACGGAATGTATGGTTTTCAAGATAGAGAAGTTTTCCAGGATAGATGAGGTTCTCTCGAGTTGCAGCATCGATTGCTTTCTTTCTCTCTTCCTTCCATTCTTCAAATTGGTCAATAATGTGGTAAATGATGTCTCCACCAATCCAAGTAACGCTTTCATCGCCTTGATTGACAAGAGCACGAACTTCATTGTTTGGCTCAATCGAGAAACCGAGAATAATTTGGTTCAATGGACTGCTTGCTGCCTCCGCAGTCATCAGATCCCTTTTGTTGACTGGACCAACGGTGGCTCTTCGGATAGGGACCTCAATCTTTTTGAGTTCAAATGCAAGTGCTTCAAGTCCCCCAATGGTATCTGCTTTGATGACGATTCCTTCTTCATCGAGTTCAACAGAAACTTGAGTTTCTTTTCGAGCTTCTTCCCATGCTTCTTCACTCGAGAGTCGAATGGTCGTTCCTGCCAGAGCCTTTTCGAGTCCTTGGGCAATAATTTTGACACCTGCAGCGGCATCAATCGTATCGACAGATTCCCATCGATCACCAGCATCTCGCATCTCTGACATTCCTCGAGCACGCTTTAATCCCTTGATGCGAACATCGAATGGGCCATCTGCACTGACGACAGTTATGGTATCGGTTACACTGAGCGAACCACGATGAAGAATGACATCGATTGTCTTCCCCATTCCAATTTCATCTTTCATTTCGAGAATAGTTCCTTCGGCAGGCCCGAGTGTATCGGTAAGACGATCTTCGAGAAAACGTTCTGCTAAACCCACGGTAACGGTGAGCAGGTCTTGCAATCCTTCACCTTCTTTAGCAGACATTGGAACAAGAGGGAACGATTGCTTGAAATCTTTGATTTGGTCGTATCGTTCAAGGTTAATTCCATGCTCTGAAACCTGACCAACAAGTTTCCAGAAACGTTGTTGGAACAAATCCACAACATCTTGTCGCTGGTCTGCCAACGATGCGAGGAAGGATCGGTCTTTCTTACATCTCCATCCATGAATTCTGTCAATCTTATTTCCAGCAATAACGAATGGAGTTTTTGTTTGTTTGAGAATGTTGATCGATTCAATCGTTTGAGGTTGTAATCCTTCCATGATATCAACCACGAGAATGGCGATATCTGCAAGAGCACC
>QQSG01000129.1:0-1777 GCA_003602665.1 Candidatus Poseidoniales archaeon | reverse complement strand
ATCGGTTGACGATTTTCGCCACGAGCCACCGGCTCTTCGGCGATATCTTCTGTCTCCTCCATAGCATGACCTCCTCGTGGAGGATGGATGAACCTTACTCGTAAACCCAAGTACCCATGGTGTTATTCCAATCCATGAGTCCTTCAGGGAACCAAAGTCCAAGTTCAAATTCTGCAGTTTCAGGAGCATCTGATCCGTGAATCATGTTGTAACCCATGTCCATTCCGAAGTCTCCACGGATTGTACCAGGCTCAGCTTCTCGACCATTGGTTGAACCAATGAGTTTACGAGCAACTGAAATTGCATCACGACCTTCCCATGCCATACAGACAACAGGTCCCGATGTTACGAATTTGATTAATCCAGGGAAAAAAGGGCGTTCCTTGTGGACATCATAGTGTGTACGAGCAATTTCTTCGCTCGGTACCATTGATTTGAGTCCAACTAATTTGAGACCCTTTCGTTCAAAACGGCCGATAATTTCGCCGACTAATCCTCGTTGTACGCCATCAGGTTTTACCATAATGTAGGTTGTTTCCATGTTCTTCACCAGCCTGAGCCACCAAGGGCCCCTTTATCAGTTCACCGAATAAGATCAGCGAATTCCGCCACGAACGAAATGGCGTGTCCACTTCACCTTACGTGAATTTCTGGACAACTTGACCATGTTCTTGCGGGCCTTGCTGTTCTTGAACCAGAGGATGCTTCCGTCCTTGCGGACGAACATAGTTCCTGTACCTGGTTCGATTTCTTCTCCGGAGAATGTGCAAACTCTTCGTTCTGGCATGATAATCACCGTGCGTTTAGCTTACGGGCTTCTCTTCCCGTATCTCGGAGCATTAGGATGTCTCCCATTCGAACAGGTCCAATCACGTTTCGTGTGATAATTCGACCAACGTCTCGTGGGTTAGGTGCGTCGTTAACACGGACTTTGACCTGAGTTGCTTCGCCTGTCATACCAGTTCGGCCGACAATCTCAACAACTTCAGCAGGCCATCCGCTTACTGTTTCGTCACTCATTTAATTCACCTCAGATTTCAGTTCTTGAGTCCGTTAATGGTTTCAAGAACGGCGTTGAAGGCTTCTGTGTTGCTCTTTGGAATTTCCATAAGAGCGATGGAAGCAGTCTTGACACCGTTTGGAAGTCCTGTTTCTTTTGCAAGGAATTCTTGGGAAGGAACGTATCCGTATGGGATCCCTTTTTCTTCACAAATCAAAGGAATGTGAGCCAGAAGTTCTGGTGGGTTAACGTCTTCTGCAAGGATGACGAACTGTGCAGTACCGCGTTCTGCGGACTTGGTTACTTCGTTGCTTCCTTTCTTAATTCGGCCGCCGGAATTTGCTCTGATGAGCTCATAAATCTTATCGGCGACGTCGCTTGGGGTTTCAAATCGTACATGTACACTCATTGGTATTACCTCGTGTGGTAATCCTTCCGCTGTAACTCGTCCATATAAACGCATTGGACGAGAAATTGTACACTGTAAAGCAGTCAGTTGTTGAGAAGTTCTCGAACGCCACGGGCTAATGCTTCACCAGCATCGATGACTGAGCGTGGATTTGCTAAACTGCCTGTAGCGTGAACGCCATCGACAAATTGTGTCAGTCTTCGAATTGCTCCTCCAGTGAAGAGGCCGTGCGAACAAGCGGCGTGAACTTCTGTAGCACCTTGACTTCTCAATGCATCAGCAGCGCGACAGATGGTTCCACCAGTTGCAATCATATCATCAACGATTGCCACAACTTTTCCTTGAACATCCAAATCTTTCGCCTTGTG
>QQSG01000128.1:4341-7522 GCA_003602665.1 Candidatus Poseidoniales archaeon | reverse complement strand
CCATCGCCGCCTACAGTGTCAGCACAAGCGCACGAGCCAAGATTGAAGCCGCTGGTGGGAGAATTCTCACCTACGGTGAATTGATGAACGAAAACCCAAACGGAAACGGGGTGATTATCCTTGGATGAAGCAACAACCTACGTCTTTGACGCAGACGGACTTGTCCTGGGACGTCTCGCATCTACAGTAGCAGATATGCTTCTGAAGGCTGCACGCTCGGACCGTGATGACAAAGTTGTCATCATCAACTCTGAGAAAGCAATTGTTTCGGGAAGTTCAACTTCTGTTCTACAGAACTATCACGACAAGTACGCACTGAACCATGCACGCAAGGGGCCCTTTTACCCACGTATGCCAGACATGATCCTCAAGCGAACTGTCCGTGGAATGTTACCTTATCAAAGAAAGAGCAGTGGCCGTAGAGCACTACGAAACCTACGTGTAGAAATCGGCTGCCCACACCATCTTACCTCAGGCATGCCAGAAGGCCATGTTGAAGGCGATGACAGCAAGATTCGCAAATCCTTACCAGAAAGCTATGTCCGCCTTGGCGACATCAGCGCAAGTCTTGGTGCACCAGCGCACCGATGGACCGGAGGTGACCAATGATGGCACGTAAGAAGAAATCAGTAGAAAGTTCAGGAAAGAGAAAGACAGCGGTTGCACGAGCATCCGTTAAAGCAGGAAAAGGTCGAGTTCGCGTAAACAGTGAACCTATCGAAATCCTACAACCATCTCTTGCACGCCGCAAGGCAATGGAACCTCTGATCATTGCAGACGCAATGAATCGCCTTTCCAAGGTTGACATCAACCTCACCACCAATGGTGGAGGAATCATGGGCCAAACCGATGCAATTCGAACTGCAATTGCTCGTGGCCTGGTTCACTACAACGGTGGAGCAGAAGGAATCGACGAAGAACTTCGTGACGAGTACCTACGATTTGATCGTAGCCTGCTTGTCAACGATCCTCGCCGTAAGGAAGCAAAGCACCAACTTGGACGTGGTGCTCGCCGCAAGAAGCAAAAGTCCTACCGATGAGGTGATGAAAGATGATAATTCCAATCCGTTGTTTCAGCTGTGGTACCGTAATTGCTCATAAGTGGGAAGCGTTCAATGAAAAACTCGCAGAAGGTGCTAGCATAGGCGACGCACTTGACCATGTAGGTTTCGAACGCTACTGTTGCCGACGTATGTACGTTGGACACATTGATTTGATCGAAGAAATCGTTCCTTTCAGTGCTCAACACAAGTGAAGATATCACGGGCCTGTGGGTTAGCTTGGCCTATACTTGGCGGCTGGGGGCCGTCAGACCCCAGTTCAAATCTGGGCAGGCCCACTCCGTAGATATCCGAAGGTAACACCTGACCGAGCAGCCTTGCATTGATATGGTTCAATCCCTAGCACTTGTTATGCGCTCCCGAGCCGTTGCACTGTTTGTTCTCCTCCTAGCGACCAGTCTCACTCCATTTGTGTCTTCAGATGTAACCATCACAGCTGCTGATGCTACGTGGGATGGACAGAACCGTGTTCTCGATGGTAACGTAACAGTTTCTTCCACATCAACTCTCACAATTGAGCCTGGAGCAGTCATTGATACGGGAGATTATTGGATTCAAATCGACGGAACTCTCATCGCTACAGATGTGGAATTCATGTCGAGTATAACGCCGAGCAGTCAAGGTTCAACTGGAGCAGGTTTGTGGCCGGGGATCATCATTTCATCAACAGCTGAAGCGGTACTAACCAATGTTACAATTCGTGGTGCAGAATCTGCATTAGCAGTCCATGGAGACGTTACAATCCATGAAGAAATCCTCGTTACAAACAGTTACATTGGCCTTGATATACATTCAACAGGAACGGTGGTGGCGGAAAACGTAACAATGGATACAATTGATATCCAAGCAGTCCACAACGAGGGTCAATTTACTGTTACAACAGGCGAATTCACGAATGCTGCTACTGGAATTTATTCTTCAAACCAACTTACCGCATCCGATGTAACGTTTAACGAAACTGGTTTCGCTCTTGATATCGTGGCAGGAGATGCTACAATTGCGGGCCTTGGTCTGGATAATGTAAGCGTTGGATTAGGATCTGATGCCGGGGCATCAACCACCGTGAGTAGCATTTTCGGACAACACGTAGCTTTACTCATAGACGGTTCAGGTACTGATGATTTGACCGTGTCAGACGCCCTTCTAACAGGAGATCGTCTCTTGTGGGGCTCAGTAGAAAGCATCTACGTGTCCGATGTAGATTTCACCCAGCAGGCACTTGATAGAACAGCAATTGACATACGCTGCACAATTGATTGCATGTTTGATGATGTAACTCTCTCTCAAACAGAAATCGGGTTTGACATTGACGGGCCCGGCGTAACTGAAATTAAGAACAGCAATATTGACTCAACAAACACTGCTTTGCGAGGCTCTGGAGACGGTTTGCTGATTCTCGAAGAATCAAATTTCACATCACAAGGAAAAGTAATGACGTTTTCTGGTCTCGACACCGAGATTACAGATACAAATGCCGAATTAAGTCAAGGAGATGGTCCTGCAGTCAATGTCTTAGAAGGTCAACATGAATGGAACGAATTTAATGTTGAAAAGGCTTACAGCAGCTCTGATGTAACATCCCAGGGTATCGATGCATGGTATACCTCAATTGAATCCACAACATTAACAACAAACGGATTTTCAACAGGTGCTTTATTCGAAGATAGCACTCTAACTGCGGAAACTGCCACGTTCATCAATGGAAAAGTCACTGGCCTTTATGGAATCCAATCCACATTTGCATTTGAGGATTTGACAACATCGACTCAACAATACGGCGTTCGATTAGGAGATGAATCTCACCTCCAAACTTCGACATGGGCCGCAAATCTCCACAATACGCCACTTCTTCTTGAAGAGGAATCAACAGCAAATGCTCGTACATTTACTCCTCAAAACACCGCTCAAGGGTCATCAGACGCAGTAGGCGATGGCACTTTCCTCTACGGAGGGCCTACAACGAGCACAGTCTCAACCACAGAATATGGCTATCTTTACGAAACATATGTCTCATTCACTGACATCAATAATCAACCGATTCAAGCAGAAGCGTATGCCCATCATTTCCTTTCGACTGGAGATACAAACGGGGTAGCCTCTCTTCCACTTCTATCGACCGG
>QQSG01000128.1:628-4241 GCA_003602665.1 Candidatus Poseidoniales archaeon | reverse complement strand
GATTGGAACCTTCCTTCTTCCTCCACCGTCGTTCTCGGAGCAAAACCTGACGGGACCCCTCACATGCTAAACGGAAATCTCAACTTTGCAACAAACTCTCAATTGAAACTCATCGATACAACGCTGATCGTGGATTCGTCTTCTTCCGTTGACATGGGTGCGTCAGGAACACTTTCAGGCGACGGAGGAATTCTCAATGCAACTTCACTGTCACTAAACGTCCAATCGACTTTTACATCCGAAGGAAACGGTCTTGAAATCCAATCACCAGTTCAATGGTCGTGCTCATCTCCACAATCAATTAGCAACGTTCGATTCATATCAACGCTCTCCATTGGTGCATTATGTGAAGTTGAAATGATTGGGGGAGAGGCGAATGAACAGATTACTGTAGGCTCTGGCGGCTCCTTTTCACTTTCTTCAACTCTTGAAATCAACGTTCTCGACAAAGGAGTTCCCGTTGAAGGAGCTACAATTATTGTAGATGGCCAAACAGTTTCCACCGACGCACTCGGGGAAGCAACAGCGCAAACAACAGCCCGTTCAGTTGACTCTCAGGGAGATGTCCAAAGCGGAATTAAAACAGTTACAATGCAAATCCAGTCGTTTACTGAGTTCTTTGCTTGGGATACAAAGAGATCGACATCTCACACATTCATGGCCTCTACAGTACCTACAGGTACAATCAACTCATGGCTTGTTCTTGAGAAATCCTGGAGCCCGTATCGCCTTGAAGGAGACTTAACCATTGCATCCACAACGAAACTTACAGTCAATGATGGCGTTGAACTTCGTATTGCATCTCAGGCTGTCATCGATGTACAAGGTGTCTTTGAGGCAGGTTCTGCAACCATTTCCTCGACAGGATTTGGAGCACGTTGGGGTGGATTGCTTCTTGATGGAATCGTTGGTTCAAGAATTCAACTTTCAGGAACTCAACTCGTCGAGGGTTCACCATTACTTACAGTATCAGGTTACGGAGAGATGGTTGCAGAAAACGTAAACTTTGCACGTTCAGCAGGGGCTGATCCGTTGATTTCAATCAGTTCGAGTGCTCAAGGGACAGTTTCTATTTCCAGTTCTCATCTTCGAGACGCTGGTTCAATGTGTATTCAATCACAAAGTCCTGACGCGAAAATAGTCCTAGACGGCGTTGAATTTACAGACTGCAACGGCGATGCAGCGTGGATTCGCCTGTCTGATGTTGCATTCAATAACGTAACAATCAATGAAGGGATGGAAGATGGTCTTGCTCTAATTGGCGTCACCGGTCATGTAAGTAACCTCAAAACATCATCTTTCGTTGGAGATTCAACAGTTCGACTGGAATCTATCGATGGGGATTTTATTATCGAAGATTCTCAGATTTCAGTTGGGTCAGAAGTCGGATTAATTGCGTTCAATTGTGATGACATCATCATCAGAAATCTGGAAATCGCAGGAGCTCCTGGATTAGATATTGACGAAACGTCGGGACAATTAGAGCAAATAAACGCTCACGGAAATGGAATAGGGACTGGCGTAACGATTCGACATGGCCAAGCCTCTTCGATGATGGTTTCGGACCTTTCGATTACCAATTATTCGGTTGGCTTGCGCCTACACGCACATGACTTTGAAGAACCTGGAGTAGCATACTTACACAATTTGTCAATCGATTCATCCGATGCTCTGTCCATTGAGTATTACGATGCCCAAATTTCAGATTCAGATCTAGTTGGATCGATTTCAGTAGCAGGAAGCACCATCAACATCATCGATAGTTCAATCATTGGTACAAAATCGATCTCAGCTGATGGGATCCTTAGTGAATGGAGCACACACTCCTTAAGCGCAATGCTGAATGGGCTCTTTGTCGAAGCAACCTACGTTATTTCCACTGAACTACTCGATCAGCCTAGTACCTATAGCGGGCAATTTGTCGATGTAATCCTTCAATATTCTAAGCATACAGAAACTCAATCCCAATCGAGTACAAATGCAATGATAGCGACATATTCAGCAATGAGTCTGGTCAACAATTCAGAATTTGAACTTGGAAACAATCTGAATCAACAGGTCATCATTACCCTCTTGCCAAACGCCGCTCCAATTACAACTGTAAACGCCCCGTATTCAGGACAACGCTTCATGGAAACTATGCCAATTGAGGTTCGTTACATGGTTTCTGATGATACAACAGAACTCGCAGATATCGTCATGTCTTGGAAAGTCTTTGATGCTCAAGGCCAACTCGTCACTGAAGGGACGCTCAGCGATACAGGTTCTGCATTCAACGTTACAAACTTAGGGCCAGGGTTGTATGTCTTGCAAGTTATTGCAACGGATGACCTAAATCTCTTCTCCACCATTGAGGTTGACTTTGAAGTAACACTCCTAGATACTGATGGAGATTGGATTTCATCATGTAATTCAGACACATGGTTTGACGCTTCAAGTGGAGTACAATGTGGGCCTGACATTTACGATCCTGACGATGATAATGATGGACGTCTTGATGATAATGATGTGTGGCCAACAGATGCTTGTGCTTGGATGGACACCGATGATGATGGGCAACCTGATCGCATTGAATGCCCAGAAGGACAGACGACCATGCTCTTTGAAGATCAAGATGATGATGGCGATGGGACTCCTGATGAACTTGAAGGAAAGTCCTCTACCAAGAACGAAGATCAAAGCACAGGACTTCTTCTCATCGGAGGAATTGTTGTCATTGTTCTCATTATTTTCTTCGTACGAACTCGTGGAGGAGGTCCAAAGAGCCTCGGCGAGATTGACGAACGTATGCTCTGAGGTGAAATGTGTGCTGCCAAGTGCTGAGCCAGTTGCATTCGCAATGGTTGTCATTCTTGGCGTCATTGTTGTATGGGATGCCTGGTGGCTAACTCGACAGCACTTGGATATACCATCATTTGGGATATTACCGAAGAATGGATTTGCATGGAAGAGTGAACAGCAACATGAAGTCCTCCGGCAATGGGCCAATTTAGGTTCTATGGCAGCAATGATTGCATTACCATGGGGCTTTGCATCGTTTTCAGACACGCCGATTATGTATGTCATTCTGTGGGATGTTTTGCTTAGTTTACACATTATTTCCCTTCTCGTTCCTAAGCGATATGCAGTCACTTCAACACATCTGTTTGCAGATGGCCAGAGGTATGAATGGAAGCGGCTTACCTTGCCCAAACGCCAACCAAAAAAGCGCATCATGCTCTTGAGAAAAGGATGGGGGCCTTTCGGGCCATTGCCTCTTGGCGGGTCTCGTGAAGATCTCGATATAGCAGCAGAACGAATCATAGCTATTCTTCTTCCGGATGAAGAGGAATGAACAGAGGTATACCTAAGTGGCTCCTTGACTTGAGAAGGTTATGGAATGGGCACGAAGTGGCGATGACATCATGCTGGTGCTCGAACCAGGTGAAGAAATACACGCATCAATTCAGAAACTAGCAGATACATTAGATCTCAATGGTGCAGTCATCACAAGCGGTATTGGCCGAACACGCAATTGCATATTTGGATACATGGATGCCGATTTTGTCTATCATCGCAAAGAGCTTGAAGAGCCAGTCGAGTTGGTAACGTTACAGGGAAATCTCGCAAGACA
>QQSG01000128.1:0-615 GCA_003602665.1 Candidatus Poseidoniales archaeon | reverse complement strand
CCGTTCACTCACCTGCATGCAACATTCTCAAACGATGATTTCCTCACCAAATCAGGGCATTTATTTTCAGCAACAGTATTTGTTGTTGCGGAGATACATCTTCGTGTTATGAGCGAAGTTGTGATGACCAGATGCCCGATGGTTGATGGAGAATTTGTTGAACTAAAATTCCCCTCATCATGAACCTTAAATGAGGTCGAGTGGGTGGGTTGGTATGGCCAAATCTGACGCGTCCGATAATGGTCAGAATCAGCGCATAGATTGGCTTGCTGAACAAATCGCATACCATTCAGATCTCTATTACAATCAAGCGGTAACTGAACTTTCAGATTCAGAATTCGACGCTCTGTGGGATGAACTGAAACAACTCGACTCAACACACCCCCAATTGCAACGCGTCGGGGCAGAGATAGATCCTGGAACCGTTAAAGTAGACCACATGTTTACTATGCGCTCTCTAAACAAAGGAACGACGGATGAAGACATTGGCCATTTCGTGCGCGAATCCTCTCTTGAGGCGACCCGATTTATTTCCCAGCCCAAACTCGATGGATCAGCTCTCTCCCTTGAATACAGAAAAGGGCGCCTCGTCCGCGCAGCAACGAGAGGTAGCGG
>QQSG01000127.1:7844-9541 GCA_003602665.1 Candidatus Poseidoniales archaeon | reverse complement strand
GTAAAAGTTCCAGAATCAATACGCTTCGAACTTTCAGGATCGTTGAACGAAGGTTGCACAGCAAAGGACGTTATCCTCTTCATTCTCGCAGACCACGCCCGAAAAGAATTGACACTGAATCGTTCGATGGAGTTTGGAGGACCTGGCCTTAAGTCTCTTTCAGCAGATGAACGCGCAACATTATGCAACATGGCCACAGAGTGCTCTGCAAGAACCGGGATTTGTGAAGCAGATGACATCCTCTTCAACTGGATGGAAACACGGATGCCTCACCTGAATATGATTCAACAGAGGCAGCGAGCAGTCGCTCCTGATGAAGGGGCAATGTATCATGGTGGGGTCCACCACATCGACCTATCCTCTATTCGCCCAATGGTTGCACATCCAGGTAATCCTGACGAAGGAATCCCAAGCGATCCAACAAACGGAGCATACATCGATGAACTCGGGGATGTATCGATTGATATTGCCTATGGTGGTTCTTGCACTGCTGGAAAAATAGATGATATCGCCTATTATGCTCAAGTCTGCCAAGCTGCAAAAGATTCTGGATTGACGGTCCGAGATGGTGTTGAATTCTACATTCAATACGGATCTGGCGTTGTCAAAGATGTCGCAGTTTCAAAAGGATGGCATCAACTTTTCATTGACGTAGGCGTCAATCTCATCGACCCTGGCTGTGGCGCTTGTATTGGAGCTGGTCCTGGTGTTTCGATGACTCCAGACCAAGTGACGGTGTCCGCAATCAATCGTAACTTCCAGGGACGTTCTGGACCAGGGAAGCTGTATCTTGCAAGTCCGCTAACTGTAGCTATGAGTGCGTTTACCGGTCGAATTAATTCATGGAAAGAGCACGTACTGTGAAATCATGTTCGAGGCAGAATATTTACAGTCTCCTGTATTTGACCTCAACTGATGTCTTTGACATGGGGGTCGCGACCTTGGAAAATTTGGCGCTCCCATTGGAAGAGTCGTTCAAGCATGAATGGGCGTCGCGTCTCCTATGCGCTTATTATTGCCATGATTTTCTTCGCTGCAATTCCTTATGCGATCATCAATCACCTTACTTCTCTACGGGACTGGGCTGCATTCGATCCATCGACTCGATATGATATTGACCTGATATTTTGGGCCTGGATGATCGTCCCCTATCTCACCCTATACCTCTACTATCCGGCAGCCGCATTGCTTGGGAGCAAAAACGAGATCATGTGGAAACAGAATATTATCTTCCATCAAATGATGTTAATCTCTTGTTGGATAGTATTCTTGATTTTCTTCCTCTTTCCAGTAGAAATCGATTTGCGGCATCTCGTCGTTGATACTGAAGGAACTATCTGGGAGCCGTTCTATGTCATGATGCATGTTATTGACACACCATGGAATTCATGGCCATCACTCCACATCGTTCAGAGCATGCAGGTTGTTTTGGTGTTACGATATTGGTTTCCTCCGGATTCGAATCGATTAAAGATACTTCATGCGGCTTTACTCATCTCTTGGCTCTTCTTAGTGGCTTCAACAATGATTGTAAAGCAGCATTACATTTGGGACGTGGCCACTGCAATCGTATTTTCTGGACTTGGATGGCGATATTGGATGAAGCCTTGTTTAGAGCGGTTGAATGACAAAGATGCTCAAGATGAGTTTGATGTATTGTTAAGTTGATGTCTTTTAGACAATTTATTGAAGATTGT
>QQSG01000127.1:7323-7816 GCA_003602665.1 Candidatus Poseidoniales archaeon | reverse complement strand
AGGAAATTTGTCCGAAACATCAAGTAGCCTCGTCATTAGTATGCGAATGCCTGCTGGCCCGAAGTCTATGACTGAGGAGGACCTGAGGCGGATGTGTCAATATGAGCATTGCAGAAAAGATGGCAGCAAATCAAAAGCAAGTCGCTATTTCGGAATTCTTTGAAAAGAACAAGCATTTCCTTGGTTTTGATACCCTAACAAGAGCACTCATAACCGCTGTTAAGGAAGCTGTAGACAATGCTCTTGACGCTTGTGAGGAGGCACGTATCCTTCCTGATATCGTCGTACAAATCACAAAAATTGACAACAAAAAAGACATTCTACAACTCGATGTAGAAGATAATGGTCCTGGCATTCCACGCACAAGTATTGAGAAAGTGTTTGGGCAACTTCTGTTCGGTTCACGATTCCATGCAATCCGTCAATCTCGTGGACAGCAAGGTATCGGGATTACAGGGGTAGTCATGTATTCCCAATTGACAACAGGAGATCC
>QQSG01000127.1:0-7307 GCA_003602665.1 Candidatus Poseidoniales archaeon | reverse complement strand
AAAATTGCCAAAGAAGCAACGGCTGTTTCTGTTGATATTGGACTTGATACCCGGAAAAACAAAGCTGTGAAATCAAATCAAGATCGTGTTGATTGGGGCGATAAGGTCCACGGTCTGAAAATCAGAACCTCAATGAAGGCGAAATATCAGAAAGGCCGACAATCTGTTTGGCAATATCTTCGCATGACAAGTATTGTTAATCCGCATGCTGATATTTTGTTCATTGATCCTGACGGTCAAGAGCATCATTGGCCAAGGGTGACTGAGAAGTTACCTGGCCGAGTAGAAGCCATCAAGCCGCATCCTAATGGAATCGAACTTGGACAACTCCAGCGTTTGTGTGGAGAATCTTCTGAATCGCGAATGACCACCTTCCTGCGTAGAAACTTTTCAGGCGTATCTGGAAGAGCAGCTAAGGAATTATGTCAAGTTGCAGAATTGGAAGAGAAGTTGAAACCGAAATCACTGAAAGCGGACCAAATTCGGGCATTATTGGAAGCATTCCAAGGCGAGCGAATGTTACGTGGCAAGCCTGTCAAACTTCTAAATCCTCCAACATCATGTCTCTCTCCTATCGAAGAATTACTGATAAAGAAAGGACTTTCAAAGACAATTGACTCAAAGTTCGTAACAACAATGACGAGAGCACCAAGTGTTACACAAGGAAATCCATTCCAGATTGAGGTTGGATTAATCTTTGGAGAAGGAATGGCGGCTGACAAGCCTGTTGAGATTCTGCGGTTTGCAAATCGGGTTCCACTCATGTATCAGCAAGGTGGTTGTTTGTTGACTAAAGCCATAGAAAGCGTTGATTGGCGACAATATGGCCTTGATCAGGCCGGTGGAAGAGGTGTTCCTAAGGGCCCTGCAGCAATTCTGGTTCATCTTGCAAGTACAAACGTGCAGTTCACTTCTGAAGCAAAGGAAGCACTCTCTGATAATGAAGTAGTAATGGAAGAAGGTCGTAAAGCGATGTTGGAAATGGGTCGTGGCTTGAGAAAGCATCTTGAAAAGAAAAAGAAAATGGGTAAAACTCGAGAGAAGTTTGAACTCATTAACGACATTATTCCCGCAATTGCCGAGAAGTCTGCATCATTACTTCAACTCCCTGTACCAGATCTCGCTGCTTCAATTACCAAGATCATGTCAGCGGTAATCGCTGAAACTACTACGGTATGGAATAAAGAAACAAAGCAAACGGATGTAAACATCGTCCTGTACAATTACACTTCAAGAGCCCGTTCTTACACAATTTTAGTCACCTGGCCCGAAAAGCAAGGTGGTAAAATGATTGGCAATGAACTCGGAGGACGCAAGGAAGCAACTGGTGTATGGGCCTGGAAACTCGAAACCTTACAGCCAGGTGTTCAAACCGTAATCACCTACAGCCTAGGTGACATCGAAAAAGGTGATTGGAATGAAACTGATGTCTTCTACAGAGGCTCTCAGGAAGTCATTGGCGCAACCAAGATGGATGAGAAGCTTCTCGATGAAATACGCCGACAAGAACAAACATTGCTCGAGGATAATGAAGTATCTGATGAAGATGTTAGTGAATTAACTGAAGAACCCGAAGAAGACCCACTTCCTGCTCAGGAAGGAGTTGATTCTGAATCCGATACACCTGTTGAACCACAAGATGAAGCAGAAACAGATTCTGGGGAAACAAAGCAAACAACTCTCTTCGGAGGTGATTACTAATGGTAGCTGTACGCAAGTCTGTTGAGGAAACAAAAGTAGCCCTACACGGTGTTGTCCGTGAAATGTATGACCGTATTGTCAAGGGCGACCCGCCAACCATGACACTGCCTGTACGGACCAAGAACAACATTGGCTTCGATCCTAAACTTGGTGTTTACAAATATGGGAAGAAACAGACCATTCGTGATGCTACAAGCCTTGGTTCTGCAAAGCAATTACTTCGAGCCTTACACGTTATTGAGTTCATTGAAGCAATGATCGATGATGGAAAATCATCCACTCTTCGTGAAATGTACTATATTTCGGAAGGGTGGGGTCTAGGAAAATTCCAATCTCAGAATGAAAGCAACAATCTTGCTGAGGATTTAGAAATCGTAACACGTTGTTTGCGTGAAGATTTCAAATTACGCCCTGAAGAAGATGGGTCCAGAATGATTGGTAACATCACACTACGAGAACGAAATCGAAAGGGGCAATGGATGCGTATCAATGCAAGAGATGATGTGGGGGACAGCGGGTATGGTGTCCCATACAACGTCGAGAAAGAGAAAATAGAATTCTTAGAACACGATGTTAAATTCATCATGGCGATTGAGACTGGTGGTATGTTTGACCGATTGGTTGAAAATGGATTTGACGAAGATTTTGATTGTGCTTTACTCCATTTGAAAGGACAGCCAGCTCGTTCAACTCGAAGAATTATGAAACGGATGAGTGAAGAATGGGATTTACCAGTCGTTGTCTTCCTTGACGGTGATCCATGGTCTTTCAGAATCTTTGCATCAATCGCTTATGGTGCAATTAAGACTGCACACATATCAGAATATCTTGCTACACCTTCCTCAACATATCTTGGGATTACGGCTGATGATATTCTCGCTTATGATCTACCGAGTGATGATCTTTCAAAGAAAGATATTGAAGCATTGAATGCTGAATTGTCCGACCCGCGCTTTGCAGATGGATGGTGGCAAGAACAGATCAATATGATGCTAGAGATCGGAAAGAAGGCTGAACAGCAATCATTGGCAAAATACGGTCTCGATTTCGTAACCGATACATATCTTCCTGAGAAATTAGCAGAACTTGGTTTGAACTGATTCTGGAATGCGAGCCTTCTTTGAGGAGTGATTCTTCGTCATGGATATGGAGCAGCAAAAGAAGAGCCGATGGCCCTTCCGAATCTTGATTGCATCATTAGCCAGTTTAGTTATTGGCTGTGTTCTGCTTCTATCTCAAATGGATACGCTGGATGAAATTCTCGACCCTAGGGATAACAACGTTTCCGAACTTAATACGCAAAATGAAATCCAAAAACTTGTTGAAATCGATGACGCTGGTTGTTATCGAGCATATGGCGCAGGGTTCGATGGAAATGTTACGCTTTACGATCTTGATGGATACGATTCTGGCGAACCTTTAACGGAATCGAAATGTAAACTAGACTGGCAAGCAATGGCAAGTGACGGTCAGGAGTTTGACACACTCGGGACATGGATTGTTTCATCAAAAGGCGATTACATTCTCCAGGTTGAGTGTGATGGTGAATGCGAGAATGAAACAATCTGGCTATCATCGATTGACAGTATGGAAGAGGGTGTGCTTTCCTCAACATCATTACTTACTGGAGGACTTCTTTGTTGTTTCGGGATTCTCTTGCTGCCGTTATCTGGAGTACTCTTAGCGTTCTCTCAGAATCGAAAGAAGAACGTCATGGTTGTCATGGGCCCAGATGGCAACCTCATGCCACTAACCGATTATACTCCTGATAACATACAAGCTCAGCTTAATCAGCAGAAGAATGAGACGACTGAAGGCCTTGACTTCGATATACGAACGGGCGAATATGTTGGCCAAAGAGACTCGAATACACAAGCCCAAATGGGAGGTCAACAGCATGTTGCTGCAGGAAGTATGCTGACTACTGACCAAGTTTACGCACTCATGCGAGGTGATGTAGAAGCGGCATCCACTCCTGACGAAGAAGTCGTTCCAGATCCATTCCCCACTTCTCCGGGAAGTTCAGTTTCAACAAGTAGCCCTCCTAAACAAAAACCGCTTGAAGTTGAAAAACCAAGTCGTAGGATACCAAAAGCAGAGAACCAAGATTGGCAATCTTGGGACGAAGACTGATTTCAACTCATTTAATTTCGACGAGTTCAAATGAGGGGGGCTCTACGTAACTACAGGTTGAGTAGTATGGGTGACCTCGATAAAACACTGAATCTTCTTCAAAATAAGACCCGTCGTTTAATCCTTGAACGCCTTGTACGAGAACCTCATTATCCTATGCAGTTGGCCGAACTCATTGGAATTAGTCAACAAGCTATCATGAAGAACTTGAGAGAGTTGGAGAACGGTGGTTTCGTTGAAAAAATGCAAGTTGCGAGTGAAAAAGGTGGCCCGCCTAGAACAATCTTTCGCGTACAAGAAGCGTTCTCACTTCGTATTGACTTAGGACCTGATTTATTCAAGATAGAGAAGAGGAAACTTCCATCGGGAGGACCTCTCCGCCTGAGTTCTAAATTACCATCAACTGTTGTTCCAATTGCAGAACAAGTTAGTGGACGTAAGAAGATCAGCGTAACTGAAGGAGTGATTCACCTTGAACAACTCAATGCTCAACTTGAAACATTAGACCGTCAAAGAGATGCTCTAATTGCATTACATCAACAGATTAGAGGGCGTATTTCTGCCGCCGTAGATTCAGATTTTGAAAACTATTCACAACGTACAATGGTCCATGCACTCATTGAAACCCCAACGATTCGCCCTGATTTAGGATTAATGGCAAAGGAATTGCAACTCTCGGAACAAGATCTTTCAACCGTTATGACTCGTGTACGAGAGCTTGTTGAAAGACAACGTTCCGACAGATCAGGTGAAGTTGTTGCCATTGACGACAACCCCGACTTGCGCTGGTGGCTTGGTTAAGTTCAATCAGAATCTTCTGAACCGAGTACAGACTTCAGAGAAGACTGCTCTGCCATTCGATCTTTCACGTCTGCTCTGCGTCCCTTTCCTACAAGGAAGAGAACACCAAAGAGTGCGAATGTGAGAAGGACAATCATGGTTGGAAGTGCGACCTTTCCTGCTACTTCACCTGCTACGTCAAGGAATGGATTGGAGGACCCTAATTCATCCGATATACGGAGAACATTGTTTCCTTCACTCGCTTCTACGATGTTGTTACCCGGATCGACGACTACGTATACATTCTTGGTACCAGCAGTAACTGGGTAAAGCATGTACAGCTCGACGACTCGGCCATCTTCCTGTGAATCATCAGGCTTGTCAATTGCGCCAATTTCTTGTCGCATGACAATACTTTCTTCATCGCACATGTTGTTGTTCTTTCGGATTTCACCCCTCATGTCGTCATCATCGTATTCACAAAGAATAACTTCGATATTTGTGGCATGTACATTCCCAACGTTTGCGATTTCAATTCGGATTGGAATTGAGTCACCAACATCTGCTGAAGATGCACCGGTTTGTTTTGCAGTTCTAACTTCTAGATCAGGGGCTCGAAGGCTTACTGTAATGATCTTCTCATTCGAGTCAAGGTTGTCTCCATCCCATGCAGCGCTTTCGTCATGATCGCCACCATCTTCCATGCCGCCCATCATTGAAACGACTTTCAGACCTAGACTTCGGGTCAGAAGTTGTGCGCCTGGATCAATCGAAACGATAGCAACCATGGTGTAAGTTTCGTAGGGCATCATCTCAGGGAGTCTCCACTCGTTGATGTCCTCGAGGTAGACACAACTGTCTACTGGGAACGAGCTTGCTGTCGATTGTGTAACAACGCACTCTTCTTCGCTTTCCAAGTCAAGTCCAACCTGTCGCAGAACCTTCCAAGACACACCCCATCCATCAAGAGTTCCCATTCCTGGAGTCTCAGCCCAAACAAGGTCTGATCCAGTTCGAGTGGAAGTGTGATTGTCGAGTGATGGAACGTCAGGAACGTTTCCAGCATTGGTAATATTGACGACAAATCGAACGATACGGCCTGGCGCTGTGGTCTTTACATCGTTCTCAACGGTTGGGTCCATGGAGATTTGCATATCATAGAATTCGTTGACTGTTACTTGTAGAGTTGTAACATCACGTAGTCTTGTCATACGGCCTGACGCATCNGGATAAGATTGTTCTGAATATGTGTTAAACACAACTGTATAATCTCCAGCAGGTACTTGCTGAGGGATATTCATGAGAACATCAAACACTTGTTCAGAGCCTACATCCAGTTCTTCGAGTGCGTTTCGTGGGACTTCGATGTCCCAGATAACGTCAACACCAGCGGAATCAGTAACACGAGCAAGTGTGTAGTCGAATCGGTCAGGACCGTTTCCTTCATTCATGATTGTTGTTGGTAGTATAATCGATTCTCCTGGGTTGACCAAAAGTTCGGGGTTCTCTCCCAAATCGATACTCGTGTCAAGTTGGTAGACATGGTTGATGTCGACTTGAAGAATCTTAGAGGCGGAAATCTTAGGGTATCCCTTCAGATTGGCTTTGAGAGTTACTGCCTTACCGAGACCTGCAATTGAATCGTCAGGTGCACAAATCTTAACCTTGACTTCATGTGTTCTAGATTCATCTCCATTGAGAATAATCCACGGTCTTGATACACCGTCTGGATTCAAAGGCAACCCTGTTGGGAAGATAACGTCGATGGTCCAATTGTCTTCGCTTTCAGTTGTACCTGGTGTAGAGAATACAAGATCGCCGGAATCGAAATTCTTGGTAACATCAATCTCAAAGGTATGGCAATTCGGTTCGAGTGCGGCAGGCATGTACGGCGCTGGTGTAACTCGAGCTGATTGATCACTGATGTTCATCATAATGTTGTTCGATGAACGGATTGAAACAAAGACTCCTAATTCAAGGATATCATACGTTCCTTTCTCAACGGACTTAATCGGTTCACCTGCTGACCATCCCTTAAGCAGTATAACGAAAGCACCGGGGTCTTCAGAAGTTGGAACATTGATTTCAAGATTCTTTGTAACAGTCTGCTGAGGGTCGAGTTGTACACTCATTGGGAAGTTGACGTCCCATGCAAACGGCAAGAGCCATTCTTGTCTTCCTTCGAGAGTTTGAGGATCCCAGAAGAGGAAGGTATCGGCTACGTTTCCAGTATTCGTAATCGTAATCGAGAATATAGCTGTCTGTCCTTGTTCTACATCAGCCACGCTGTGCGAAGCATCAAGATCAATTCCGTGAACAACGTCCATAAGTGTTAGAGTGGTAATCTCAGATCGTATTGCTGGATCTTTGTAGGATTTGGCATCAACTCTTATTTCAGCGAGTTCATCCCCATTCGCTTGATAAATCGATGGAGCGCGAACTCTGAGATAAAATCGAATTGACTCCCCACCTTCTAGGAAGATTGCAGTATCTGGGAAGATTGCAGTATGGTTCTCGGCAAAGAACAGGGTTGCAGTCCAGTTTGTTGGGACTCCTGTGATATTGAGTCCGTATGTGTCAGCAACCAAATCCTTAGGCCCCGGTGTCGAGTTGTTCATTGAGAGGTTGTAGATGGTTTGTTCACCTGGTTCGATAACGTGATAGAAAGTCTCTCCTTCCTCGAACTCTACATC
>QQSG01000126.1:12128-13243 GCA_003602665.1 Candidatus Poseidoniales archaeon | reverse complement strand
GCTAAATTCCTCGGAAGCGAAGAAGTTGACCCTTGGTACAAATTCTGGTGAAGCGTCCAAATGAACGAACAGTTCGGTTGATTAGGGGGTTGTGATTCCCTTGAAGCATGAGCGATTCAGACCCCTTCAATGCAAAGCGTGAACTTGACATTGGTGGCGCATATTTTGCACTACAAGCACTTGATGACGCAGGAATTTCAACAGCACATCTCCCCTATTCGATGAGAGTCTTGTTGGAAGGAGCGCTTCGAAATTGTGATGGTTTCCTCATTCGTGAAGAGGATGTGAAATCGATTGCTGGTTGGCAGGCCAATAGTGAACGTGGCGAAATTCCATTCCGCCCTTCCCGAGTCATTCTTCAAGATTTTACAGGTGTTCCTGCAGTTGTTGATCTGGCAGCACTCCGTGATGCAATGGTGCAGATGGGTGGCGATCCAGAAAAGGTCAATCCACAAGTTCCAGTCGATTTGGTTATCGACCATTCAGTTCAAGTTGATGTTTCTGGTTCCCATTCCGATGCGCTGAGTCTCAATTTAGATATTGAATACCACCGAAACATGGAGCGTTACACGTTCCTAAAGTGGGGTCAACAATCCCTCAACAATTTCCAAGCAGTACCTCCTTCAAGAGGCATTGTCCACCAAGTCAATCTTGAATTCTTAGCCAGTGTCGCTCGACAAGAGGATAACGTCTGGCTTGCAGATACATTGGTTGGAACCGACTCACACACGACGATGATCAACGGCCTTGGTGTCCTTGGATGGGGTGTTGGTGGAATCGAAGCAGAAGCAGTTATGCTTGGCCAACCGATTTACATGCTTTCTCCAGATGTCGTTGGTGTTCGACTTACTGGGGCTCTTAACAGCGGCGTCACTGCAACCGATATGACACTTCGAATTGTCGAGATTCTTCGTAACCATGGTGTCGTTGGAAAATTCGTTGAATTCTTTGGTGAAGGAATGGTTGCTCTTTCTCTTGCCGACCGAGCAACAATCGCCAACATGGCTCCAGAATATGGGGCAACCTGCGGATTCTTCCCTGTTGATGAGCGTACAATGGAATATCTCCGGCTCACTGGCCGTGACGAAGAAGCCGTTCAAGGCGTTGAATCATTT
>QQSG01000126.1:11502-11963 GCA_003602665.1 Candidatus Poseidoniales archaeon | reverse complement strand
ACGCATGAAGTTGGACATCAAGGTCATGGTTTGCAAACTTCGGATTTGAACCGAGGAGCTATCGTTGAGAAAGATGGCGAAATGTATGATCTCAATCATGGTGACGTAGTAATTGCTGCAATTACATCTTGTACGAACACATCGAATCCAGATGTCATGCTCGCTGCAGGGCTTGTTGCTCGAAAAGCACGAAATCTTGGGTTAGATGTCAAACCCTGGGTCAAGACATCATTGGCTCCAGGTAGTAGGGTTGTAACCGAATATTACGAGGCCACAGGTCTACAGGATGATTTGAACGCACTTGGATTCCACAATGTCGGCTATGGATGCACCACATGTATCGGGAATTCAGGCCCACTGCCCGAAGAAATTGAAGCAGCCATTGATGCTGAAGACTTGATTGTAGGAAGCGTCATTTCAGGAAATCGAAACTTCGAAGGTCGCGTACATGGCAAGGTCAA
>QQSG01000126.1:10530-11450 GCA_003602665.1 Candidatus Poseidoniales archaeon | reverse complement strand
TCGCTTGAGATTGATTTGACCAACGAACCACTTGGTGTTTCCAAGGACGGATTGCCTGTTATGCTTTCAGATATTTGGCCAAGCAATGAGGAAATCGCAGAGGCAAGGTCAGTGATTACGCCTGAGATGTTCAAACAACGTTATTCTGATGCAATGAATGAGCCTCGATGGGATTCCATTCCTTCTGAAGCGAGTCCTCTTTATCCATGGGAAGATGCTTCCACGTACATTAGACTCCCTTCGTTCTTCCAAGATTTATCTCCTGAAGCCGAACCGATTCAACCCATCGATTCAGCAAAGGTTCTTCTCAAACTTGGAGATTCGATTACAACCGATCACATTTCTCCTGCAGGAGCATTCCCTGCGGAAGGACCAGCTGGTCGTTGGTTGACTGAGAGAGGTGTTGAACAAAGAGATTTCAACTCATTTGGGAGTCGTCGAGGTAACCACGAAATCATGATGCGAGGTACGTTTGCAAATGTCCGTATCCGCAATCAAATGGCACCTGGGACTGAAGGTGGATTTGCTCTTGATCACGTTAGCGGTGAAATCTCATCGGTGTATGAAGCGGCCATGAACAGTGATGCACCAATGGTTGTTCTCGCAGGTTCACAATACGGGACAGGCTCTTCACGAGACTGGGCAGCAAAAGGAACATATTTGCTCGGTGTTAAAGCAGTCATCGCCACTTCATTTGAACGAATTCACCGTTCGAATCTTGTCGGTATGGGCGTGCTGCCTCTGACATTTATTGAAGGGGAGTCTCACGAAACCCTAGGTCTCGATGGAACAGAAATGTTCAGCATTCCTGTGACCGATGATGTCCAACCCCTGGAATCCCTTACCGTAACAGCAAACCATCCTAACGGGTCAACGAAACAATTCGAAGTCTCAGTCCGCCTCGATACGCCCGTTGAAGT
>QQSG01000126.1:7841-10449 GCA_003602665.1 Candidatus Poseidoniales archaeon | reverse complement strand
AGAGTGGGAGTGAAAATCTATGGCCTCAGGAGATGTACGATTTGTTTTTCGTTCTGAGGAAACAGATGTCAACGTGACCATCGAAGGCCAAA
Organism: Candidatus Poseidoniales archaeon; assembly: GCA_003602665.1. GTDB lineage: Archaea > Thermoplasmatota > Poseidoniia > Poseidoniales > Poseidoniaceae > MGIIa-L2. Next base: position 10,357 of record QQSG01000126.1, on the reverse strand, counting down.
AAGAATGGGTCGCTAAAATTGTTGAAGAACTCGGCCTTTCTGAGGTTGGATTGACAATGCCTCTCGGGGGCGCTTTTACTCAATCACTCATGTCGAAATCACCCACTCAGGAGGGTGACGATGAACCTGAATCACAAGCGCCTTTGGATATGGGTCCAACACCCGATCCAGGCCGAATCCCAACCGTTCGCCGCCCGATTGGGGCTTTGAATATCGAGGCTGAAATGAAAAAAATCGGTTTGGAACCTCCCGGTGAGAATGATGTTATCGAACTTATCGAAGCCTTTTCAGAACTCGAAAAACCCCGCCCTATACAAGGACAAATGAGCATTGATCCAATGGCAGAAGCATGGCTCCGCGAACTTATGCGTCTCGTAGTCCGAGACGGTGCGAGAACTGCTCTTGCTACTGAAGTCATTGAAGAAGTTGCGAGTTCGAAGCTTGGAAGCCGGACTGGAGTTGAATTGACTGTTTGGTTAGAGTCCTTATTTGCAGCAGGAAAACTGGTCAAAATTCACGGTGGAGACGCCGTCGGTTGGGGCCCTTCACCTCGCTGGCTCAGTTGAGAAATAAAACACCCTTTTTTTGGCACAATTCCTCTCTGTGCCACGAAGCGGGACATCAAAGGGGTTATAGTGGAAGTATTGCTGGCTTAGAAGAGTGATATTGATGCAAACTAAGACGAACCAAATCGGGGCAAAACTTCGAAGCGTATTTCTGGTATTCATAATGGTCATTTCGACCACCGCAGCATTCGCAACAAATGCAAGCGCTTCCGCTGCCCGAAACTATACTACAAATCGTGATCCGATTGACATTGGAATTGCAGATTTCAATTGTGATGGATTCAATGATATGGCCATTGCAACTGACGGTACACACACAATTTCTATCCTTACAAACGACGGAACTGGAGATTTCACTGACCGTTATGACGTTTGGGTCTCCAAGAACACCTCTCGAAATGCAGAGTGGGATGAGTTCTCGAATGTTCAATTCCTCGAAATTGGAGAATTCACTGGAGATTCCGCTCCGGATATCGCAATTTTCCAAAGAAACAACCCGTTTAAGACAGACGACAGTGGTGCTCCAGCAGGAGAGCCAGGTAACCTGACCATCCTTGAAAATGATGGATGTGGATCTGATTCGTTCACTATTGGCCAAAGATTCACTCATTTCTGGGCATGGGATTTGGTTGTCGGAGATGTCAATGATGACGGGAACGATGACGTTCTTATTCTCGATCTCCTAAGCGATATCTCAAACCAAAGAGTCGTCACGTACATGGGGCCAATTTCTCAAAGCACAACCCCTATGGTAACTGCTCTGGGAACTGCTTCTGCAAATGCTTATCGAAATCTCGAAGTCGGAGACTGGGGAGAAGGGCAGCAAGGACTCGGCAGCCAATGCTACGATGAAGATATCTGGCTCCTTCGAAGCGAAGGTGTTGATTATGCATCAGGGCAAACAACAAATCCAGGAAACGATGACAACGTAACGGTCATTGAATTCAACTGTCAAACAAACCTCTTCCCGACAACATATACCTTCTCAACAACGCCTCAAGCAGGATCTCACGTCGTTAATATGGCCAACACATTCGGTGCATTCGATATTGGTGACCTGGATGACGACGGTGTTGTTGACACCATTGCAATGACTCAAGGGAATCTTGAGAACATCACCTATTCTACCTCAACAACCGTCGGAACTTGGTCCTCCCCTTCATTGGCTTATTTCGGGCCGTATATCTCGTATGACGTGACAATAGCGGACGTCAACGGAGATGGTGAGCCTGATTTCGTCAACCCTACTGTTGCATACCAACAAAATACATCTGACTCTGCTGGTGGGTCAACTTCTTCTTTCTGGCTCAACTTCCCTACAACCGTTCAAGTTACACTCTCTGACGGAAATGGTGGATATGTAACTCCTCTTTCTTACGAGGCTGGACGTCGACCAAACATCGCTGTTGTCGGACAACTCGCAGGAAGTGCAACTTCAGCCCCTGACATCGTTGTTGGACATTCCTCATACAATTTCGGGAGTTGGATTGACAATCTTGGCTGGGAAGGGCAATATGACTTCGTCACAGTTGTAGAAATGGACAGCAAAGATATCGCAGTAACAGGCCTCGAAATTTCACCTGTAGACCGCTTCTTTGGAGTCGTTGGAGAAGGTGCTCGTGACATCAACGTCACTGTAACAAACACCGGAATGGACACATTAACCCAATCTGCAACACTCGATGTTGAACTGAAAGTTGTTGATGAAGCAAATTCCTCTAACACAACTGTGTTTTCTCATGACTTCGATACTGCAGCTGACACCACTGGTTGTGGATCTGGTTGTAATTGGGTCGTCAATGAATATATTGATCAAGCATCAATGTGGCATTTGGAATCAAATCAATCACGAGGTGCTACAGACGGTAACAACGATCCTAACGTTTCAGCGAACTATCTCAACCCAACTGATTTCATGTGGGCTGGTGAGTACAAGACAAACAGTAGCGG
>QQSG01000126.1:0-7603 GCA_003602665.1 Candidatus Poseidoniales archaeon | reverse complement strand
GCACAAATTGCTGGAGAATGTTTGTCAGGCCTTTCAATGTGGGGCGGTTATGACAACGACAGAGCAATCAAAATCAACGGTTTTGGTGGAGTCGCAGAAGGAGTCTACTATTACGGAGCTCAAGCAGCGGGTACCTACTACGGATGGAGTAACTTTACTGAGGATGGCGTTGGTGAATTCGATCTGTCTCCATGGGCTGGTGAAACAGTCGACGTTCGATTCAGACTCCGCTCTGGATTCGAGGGTTCCATTGCTGATGATAATGAATCACTATGGAGCGGCCGTGATGGATACGCTATTGATAACGTCACAATTTACAAGCAGAACACGGCTTACTTGCCAAATCCGCAAACACTTCAATCCAACCTAAACCTTGTCAACCTTGGTCCGGGTGAGGAAGAAACAGCATCGATTACTGCGAATCTTCTCAATGATACGATTTACAGGATATCTGCTACTCTTTCCAACCATGCTTGGGACGAGCAAACAGTAAACGATGACATCATTGGTTACATTCAGCCATTCAATCTTTATGACCCTACAGTTGAAGGAATCGATTACTTCAATCCTGGTGGTTTGTATGCAGAAGGTGTCTTTGACATCGATGTAACAACCAACAACTACGGTAATACTCTCGTAGACTACGACATCAAGGCTACAGTCTTCTCAGCAACACCTTCAGATGTACTATGCAGTGCTCCTGCTGTTATCTGTGAGGAATCCTTTGAAGGTGGCTCTGAGGGGTACATCTACAGTGATGACGGAAACCCACAAGGTGCTATCTACAACGAATTAACATGTTCAGATACCCTCTTCAACAATAACGCATACTGGTTCGGTCACCCATGTGATACAGCAGTAAACGGATACGGCGATCTTTGGGAAAATGAAACACTGACCATACCTGGTGTAGACCTTACTTCAATGTCTGGTGATTTCGTTTCGCTTAACTTCGAGTATTACGCAGATACCTTCTATGGTATTGATGTTGATGGAACAACAATCGTTGATGTCAATGACTATGCGTCCATTAACTTCGATTACACACGAGGTAGCGATTCCTATTCCGCTATTCTACTCGGCCAATGGAACGATTACGATGAAGACGGAACCTGCCGAAACGATGACAATGATGATGGATTCACAAACGCTTCCGAATCGATTAATCAGGCAGAAATCGACTTCGTAGGAGATTCCGCTTCAACCGATGGATCTTCCGGTAACTACAACGTATTCTTCAACTCTGATGACCTCGTTCTAAGCCGCAGTATTGACCTTACTCACTTGTATGTCTTGAACAACACTGCAGCAGATAGTTCGCAATGGTTCAGGGAATGTGTGTCGCTTTCAGGCGCTTCAGTCGACATTAACTTCGAGTTCCAAAGCGACGATGACGGCCGGAACGGAATTAACGACGGCTTCAAGGGTGTTGCTTTCAATAACATTACACTGCAAGAATTTACGTTCTTTGAAGACGCAAGTTACACCACAAGTCGAACCAATGTTGACGCTGAAGATGCTGACACAACCACTCTTGCAAGCCATGAGTTCTTCTCTGGAGTGTACATGATCCGTGCAGAAACCATCTTCGATAACACAACCATTGGAACCAACTGGTACAACGACAATGAATTGAGTGAATCAAACAACATTGAACAAGTCATCTTCAATGTCGAATCTGTCGATATCACACTTGGCAAGCCAACAACACTCGGATGCTTAGACGACGGCACATATGCTTGTGTTCTTCCTATTGACGGAAGCCTAGCCCATTCCTGGGACTTAAAGGCTACAAACGGTGTTCTTGCTGGAGATTACATGTTCTACATGACCGTCTTCGATGAAACTGATTCAACTCAAGTTCATCAAGCATCATCCAGCACTCAAACCACTGCTTTGACATCAAACGAAAAGATTGACTTGACATTCCCGTCATTTAACAACTGGCAAGATGGTCATGATTACAACATCAGTTTCCATGCTGAGCTCGCAAACGGAAACCCAAGTGGAAACGTGCGTTATTTCCATGCAACTTTCGCTAACACGATTGATGTTGCAATCCTCAGTGATTCAACAGCACGTACCTCTACCATTAAGCAAGATTTGCAACTTCTTGGAATGACCTATACCCAGTACTCTATCAATGACTGGCCAACATACCTCGACAGTGGATGGCTCACCCATTACGACAAGGTTCTCTTGCCATGGCAAGATGACATTGCTGCAAAGGACGTTGAAAGCGGAGGTCGTGGATACTATCAGAAGCTTGGATCAACTGCAAACCGACAAACATTGGAATCATTCATGTCTGCAGGTGGTACTGTACAAGCTCACCTTGGCCCGCAAGGAAGCCAAATCTACGGTCTAGACGTTGGTCTAAACGGTAGACTTCCATTCGGTATGGATGTTCAAAGCAGAGACACTCCAGAAACCAAGATCACCTACACAGGACTCGATATTGCAGACCCTTACCATCCAATCATGAATGATGTTTCAACAACATCGTTCCAAGGATTTGAGGGCGATGGAACTGTTGCTACTGCTGTTCTGAATACAAATTCTGTAAGCACACAAAATGTTCCTGGTGTCTGTAATGGTTACATGGAAGACGGAGGTTACTTCCAGAGCCTTCTACGTACTGATGCAAACAGTAAGGATGTCATTATGGGAACTTGTAGCTATTACCAAGGTGGAATGATAGTTTCAACCATTGACGTAGCAACCTACTCTTCACGTGCTGATAGCCCAACATTCCCACTCTTAGGAAACATGCTTGGATTCTCAGTAACACCTTATCCTGAAGGATTCGGTTCACTAGGTGCTGATTTGGGACTGACCATTGATGGCGATACACCAAACATCGACCCATCAACTGGTGGATATGCAACTCATTACATGAAGAGCGATGCAACAGTTACCTTTGGCTACACTACTGCAACCGCAGCTACACTATCCACCGATTGGATACTCGATGGACCTACTGACTGGGATGCTGCTACAATGGCTAGCGGAACCGACCACACGACAGATGCTTCTCCAAATGTAGCCTTCTGTAAGGTCGATCTCTCTTCAGCAACAGGTTGTCTACAAGGTCAACAATGGACTGTAACTCTCTTGCTCCATGATGAAGCAGGGCACTCAAGAATCATCTCTGTCGTTGTCGAAACAAACGATGTACTCGCTGATGCATTCGCACCTGAAGCAAACGTAACCATCGAAGCTTCTGATAACATCGAATACATTGGTACAAAGACCGTTTCGAACACAGAATGGGATGTCAATCGCATTATTCTTGATGACAACGGAGTACGTGTAGTGAACTTTGATGCAAGTGACTCCTTTGACGCTGATGCAATTGATGGGTCTAACGGAATTGTAACCTATGAATGGAAGGTTTTCTTCGACGCACCATATGGTGACACATCTTTCAATCTTGAAGGCCACACGTTTGAAGAAACAGCTGCTTCCAATGGAATGTTCACATACCGATTCCAGAACGAAACGGTTGATTCCTCAGGAACTGCGGAATCTCAAATCCGTATGGAATTGAGAGTTTACGATGCATCTGGTAAGTTCTCTGACAAGTACAGAATGTACTTCGTCGTAGTTCCAGAAGGCTATGGAGACGAAATCCCATTGGTTCAGTATGACAACTTCGAGAACACATCCGTTGGTGTAACTGAATCGACGTACACAATTACCGGAACAATTCTATCTGGTTCTGAAACTGGAGAAGTATACGTCGAAGCATCCTTCTCTCGAGACGATTTCTCTGCATCTGCAATCGAAAAGTACAACCTTATCACAGACAACAAGTTTGCTCGTTCAGTTGCTCTTTCTGACACAGAAACCTTTGAATTGTCCCTTGACATTGATAACTTCTACAGCAACAACAGCGAAGTTGTCGAGATTTGGGTTCGTGTTTACGAAGGTGATGACGAACGATGGTCTGATGACTTGACCAAGATGGTCTTGATCAACCTCAAGCAATGCCGTGGAGTTCTTGTAAACGAATCAGCACAAGCTGCTGATGTCGACGGAGAATTCGTTTGGAACGCTACAGGTGGCCTTGATGGCAACGGAATTTGTGAATGGAATGGAGCATGGTCATACAATTCCGAAACTGGAGTTTGGAGTGAACCTGCTAATGATTTGAATTCAGACGAATCCTCTGATGATAGCAGCCTTATGCTCATCCTTGCAATCGTTGGTTCAATCATCCTTCTCGGTGGTGTAACTCTGCTGTTCCTACGTGGTGGCGGAAACTCCGACAAGGTCGACAACCTCAGTGCTGCTGCGGCAGGATATGGTGAATCTCAAGATATGACCGAGCAATACGTACAACAACTCATTGCTCAAGGATATCCTGAAGAGACAGCCCGTCAATATGCTGCCCAATATGTGGGTCAGGCTGCAGCGACGCAACCAGCTGCTGCCCAACCGGCTGCAGCAAGTAACGACCTATACACACAGTATTACAACCAATACTTCCAGCAATTCGTCGCACAAGGCTATGATGAAGCAACTGCATCACAGTATGCTCAACAATACGCAGCGCAGGCACAACAGCAACAGTAGATCTCAAACTCTAGACCGACTGGTCACAGAGATGGGTTCAAAAGCCACTGGCGCAGGCATTAGGCCATGGAAGACCTAGATACAGGCGATGGCTATGCGATCAAAGATATTCAGATGGCTGAGGAAGGCTCACTTCGAGTCGATTGGGCTCGTGCAAGAATGCCCGTTCTTGCAGCACTGAGAGAAGAAGCTGAGCGGACGAAACCTCTTGCTGGTATGCGTGTCGCAGGATGTCTCCACGTTACCAAAGAGACCGCAGTCCTGATCGAAACTATCGCTGCTGCTGGAGCAGAATTATCCTGGTCTGGATGCAATCCACTCTCGACCCAAGATGACGTAGCAGCATGGCTCGCCCGGGAAGGTTACTCTGTCTATGCATGGCACGGTCAAAGCGTCAAAGATTTCTATTGGTGCATCGATAAAACTCTCGAATTCAAACCAACACTCACTCTTGATGATGGTGCAGATCTCATTGTGCGTGTACACGGAGAGCGTTCTGAGTATGCCTCTGGTGTACTTGGTGGTACTGAAGAGACAACTACTGGTGTTCACCGATTACGTGCAATGGCCGCTGCTGGTGACTTAAGATACCCAGTCCTTGCCGTTAATGATGCAATCACAAAGTGGGATTTCGACAACGTTTACGGAACCGGTCAATCAACTCTTGATGGGATTCTTCGGGCTACATCTGTACTCGTTGCAGGCAAGACAATGGTTGTTGCCGGATATGGGCACTGTGGAAAAGGTGTGGCTATGCGAGCCCAGGGCTTAGGAGCAAATGTCGTTATCACAGAAGTCGATCCACTCGCAGCACTCAGAGCAATTATGGACGGATATCGTGTCATGACGATGGATGAAGCAGCTCCTATAGGCGACATCTTCTGTACTGCAACTGGGATGAAAGACATCATTGTTGAACGTCACTTTGCAGTGATGAAAGATGGTGCAATCGTTGCAAATACTGGTCATTATGATTGTGAGATTGCAGTTGAATCACTTGAATCAACAGCCAAATCTGTTCGCACAATTCGCCGAGACAATGAGGAATTCACAATGCCAAATGGAAATAAAATCTTCCTGTTAGCCCGTGGACGATTGGTAAATCTCGCTGCTGCTGAAGGACATCCATCTGAAGTCATGGACATGTCCTTTGCAAATCAATTCCTTTCTCTTTGTCGCCTTGCAAAGGAATCCGAATCCATGGATAATCTTGTTTACGATATTACTCTCGAGCAAGATCAAGGATTGGCAACAACGAAACTTGAAACACTTGGGATAGCAATTGACGAACTTACCCAAGAGCAAATTGAGTACAAAGACGATTACAATGCTGGAACATGAAGAAGAATCATTCTTCTTCAAAGGAAGTTAATTCTTCTCCGTCTTGGTTCCAGAATGGTTCCTCATCTTCAACTATGTGAGAACTGAAGTCAGGTAGAGTAGGCTTCCAATCGCCCTTGAGCCTCTCTCCAGCGTCCACAATCTTCAGCATACGTTCTTGGAAAGCAGGAGGTCTTCTGCTCAAGATGAACATGAAGAGTTTTGAGATCCTCGTTTCTTCTGGAATCACAACATAACCTGTTGATGTCTCGAAATCCATTGCACGAAGAAGGTTGAATGCAGGTCGGTTAAGTCGCTGGAACCATCTGCGGCTAATTCTCATCCCCAAAATTACTGTAAAAAGAATGAGTACAGAGGTTAAACAGAATCCTCCAAAACCTGAACCAAATACTTGGGGAGCCATAAGGACTTCAAGCATTAGGAGAGGTGTAGATATGAGAAGGAATATCTTAGATTCACTAATTGGAGATTTGTTCATTCTAAGCGAGATTGCAGCCCATCCATCGTGATGCTTCTCCCAGGGTTTGAAATGTTCACGTGGATCTTGTTGGCTTGCAAGTTGACACATTTGATGTAAACGTGCAACTCTGGAGTATTGGGTTGTTGCTAAATCCATGTTTTCATCAAATATAGATTGCAAACGTTCTGTTGCCTCTCCATACAATCCCATATCGGCAAGTATGGCCGCTTGCTCAACAATAGGCGTAACCTCTTCCGGAGCCTGATGTCTTGCATCTTGCCACCATTGTAAAGCATCCATGTATAATCCAAGTTCATCGGAAAGAAGGCGTCCACCTCGGACCCACATTCCTAAATCATCTGGTTGTAATGCAACAACTTTCTTGGCTGCTGCTAAGGATTGTGCTGCTTGCTTCAATGTTGGTTGAAGCCTCAAACCGGGGAGTGATGCATCAGAAATGACTCGCCATGCATCAGCATGTTCTGGATCGATCTTGACCGCTTTACGAGCATGTTCTAGGGCAAGTTCTCGATTATCCTCTTCAAGAGCTTCAATGGCGTCTAAATAATTCGACTCAGCAGTCATGTTTTCACCTTAGTTGTCATCGTTATTACGTCGTTGATATCTACGAGGCTCGATTTCTTTAGGTGGTCGATTGTGTGCGTGGCCAGGTCGCTTTCCACGAGCCTTTCGATACTGTTCGTCTGAACGGTCATTTCCTCTACGACTGTTTCGATCATTTCCTCGTCCACCTTCACGTCCTCCACGATCACCGTCTCGTCCGCCACTGAAGCCACCTCTTCGGTCGCCACCACGTCCTCCACGACCACCGTCTCGTCCGCCGCTGTAGCCACCTCTTCGGTCGCCTCCACGTCCACCACGATCACCGTCTCGTCCGCCACTGTAGCCACCTCTTCGGTCGCCTCCACGTCCTCCACGACCACCGTCTCGTCCGCCGCTGTAGCCACCTCTTCGGTCGCCTCCGCGTCCTCCACGATCGTTTCTGTAACCGCCACCACGGGAATCTCCTCCACGAGAGTTTCCTCCAGGTCGAGGCTTTCCACATTGGTTACATTCGGTTCTGAAAGAGAAATTGTCATTCTTACATGAAGGACAAATCCAATCATTTCGATTATGTTGTTCTTGATTTCGAGGTCTTCGGTCGTCACGACCTCTTCGATCATCACGACCTCTTCGATCATCACGACCTCTTCCTCCACGATC
>QQSG01000125.1:10959-11755 GCA_003602665.1 Candidatus Poseidoniales archaeon | reverse complement strand
ATTCGCAGCAGGGCATCTTTTGCCCATTGAACAGCTATTGGATCGACTGCTGCGCTTTGTCCAGGTTGAAGTGATTCAGTACCAGTTATTGCACTTAACTCCTCCAATGTCATCTCTTCTATAGCAGTTGCAGAATCATCTTTTCTTGGATCTGCTGTGTAAACATGAGATACATTTGTAGCGATGATGACATGGGCAGAACCGGAATCACGTGCAAAGGCAACACTGACGGCATCTGTGGTATGTCCTGGTTTAGTTCCTCCCATAATGACGATATTGAACGAGTCAAACATTGCTGCAGCCTCAGAAGTTGTTTCTGGAATGGAAGGCGCTACGTTACAGCCAATTTCTTGTAACATCTTCTGAAGGATTGTGGCGTTCAATCGAGTTGCAGCTATGCCTATATCGTCGAGACGGAATCGATCACGAATGACTTCATTTGCAAGATTAATCCCTTCTCTTGCAGGCTTTCCACCTCCTACTACGATTCCTATTTTCCTTCCATTACCTTCGATGTGAACCAAGGTCTGGCGTAGTTGCCCTAACCATGTCTTCACATCATGGTCTCCGTAAAGGAGCGAACCGCCGAGTGCGACAATGATTGGTGCAACCATGTTGTCGCCTAATGATGGCGCTTCTTAGGCGTTGTCCAACCAAATCTTAGGCGAGGGTTGAAAACCCTTGGTTCGACCCCATTGGTAGAGGGAAGAGGTATGTCGGAAGATGCTGAATTAGCGACAAGACGTCTTCGACTTAAATTGGCCTTGGAAGACCTAAGGGAAATGAAAGGTTATGG
>QQSG01000125.1:0-10691 GCA_003602665.1 Candidatus Poseidoniales archaeon | reverse complement strand
CTTCTATCATTCAGGTATCGTTGTGACTCAGTGTTCGAATTAACACAACTTGAAGACATGCTTGTCGATAAGCGGTCATACGGTTTGTTTGTGATCGATAGAGCAGAGGCTGCATATGGTATTGCTTCAGGAAAGCGAATACATGTTCAAGAACATCTCGTTTCGAATATCATGGGCAAACACCGGCAAGGTGGTCAATCCGCTCAACGTTTCGAGCGATTGATCGAAGAAGCTGCACACAATTTCTTCAAGCGAGCAACTGAACATGCTTGTTCGTACTGGTTACCGAATCTTGAGAACATTCAGGCTATTATCGTCGGAGGCCCTGGTGCAACGAAGGATTTCGTTGTACGAAACGAATATTTCCATCATGAAATTGCGAAGAGAATCGCTAAAACCACCTTTGATGTAGGTTATTCAAATGAATCAGGAGTCCGTGAATTAGTTGGCAATGCAGGTGCAATGATGGGTGAGATTGAACTCGATGCTGAACGTCAAATGATGAATCGATTTCTTTCAGAACTTATCAAAACTCATCCAAAGGCAACCTATGGTGAAATGATGATTCGTCAGGCGCTTCAACAAGGAGCTGTCGATACGTTACTCATTTCTGAGAGTATGAGAAAGAACTCTGTTGAAATTGAATGTGGTTCGTGTGGCCACACATGGGCTGCTTCTGTAGGTCGAACTGAAGAGTTACCAAACTGCCCTTCCTGTAAAGCAAGTAATGACTCACATAAGGAATTAAGCAGTGTTTCTTTGATTGATGCTCTTTCTGAGATGGCATCGAAATCTAATAGCGAAGTTGTATTCATTTCCATTGATACAGAGGAAGGTTCACAACTTGCTCTTGGCTTTGCTGGACTCGCAGCAATCCTTCGCTATCCAATGATGTGAGGTTTCAAAATGAAATTACTGCGTCATATTATCGAACCTCATCTTGAGACACTACTCGCTTCCAAAGGTATTGAACACGGAATGTGGGCTTCAGCTTTGCAACCTAGCAGAGAATCTGATCAAGGAGACCTCACATTGCCTTGCTTCGCTTTCTCTTCTGTTCTACGCCAAGCGCCGCAACAGATTGCTGACGCTATTGCAAAGGAATTCCCTACACTTGATTGCTTACAATCGATTGGGGCGGTGAATGGTTATCTTAACTTCAAAGCAAACCCAGTATGGCTTGCAGAGCAGATTCTTGCGGGAATGGTTCGCGTAGGGGATGCCACAAAGAATTCCGAATCAGCCTCTCGTTCGGTATTAATTGAACACACTTCTGCAAATCCAAACGGTCCATTTCACGTAGGAAGAGCTCGAAATGCAATTCTTGGTGACACTCTTGTTCGATTGCATCGTCTCCATGGCGATGAGGTACGTGCTGAGTACTATGTTGATGACATGGGGAAGCAAGTTGGCGTTCTCGCTTGGGCATTAGAGCATCTATCTGAAGAGGATGTCAATTCTTTACTCTCCGATCGAAGTAAACCTTCTGAGCGTTGGCTTCACAAAGAAGATCATCAAAGAGTACGTTGGTATCAAGCAGCTCAGATATTGCGTTCGGATTCTGATGAGGCTAAGAAAGCGGAGATTGAATCTGAGATAGGACGACTTGTTCATGCGAGCGAACATGGTGATCAAGAAGTACTGCAGTCATTTGAAAATGCATATTCACCCGTTCTCGATGGTATGCTCGAAACGCTTAGTCGGCTTGGCATCTCATTTAGCACCTTTACGAAGGAATCCAAGTTTGTTGTTGAGGGCACGGTTTCCAAGTTAATGGAAACACTGGACAATTTGGAAATTGCAGGAACTGCTGATAATGGGGCAGGTTATCTCGATCTCGGTGCTCGTGGTTTGAAAGGCAAGACGGAATTCTTCTATAGAAGAGGAGATGGTTCTTCACTCTATGCAACAAGAGATGTTGCTTATCATCAATGGAAATGGGGTCAATCAAATCGACTCATCAATGTACTCGGAGAAGATCACAAACTCCAAGCTAAGCAAGTTGGTATGACCTTAGAGGAACTGGGTTCTAAGCGCCCTGAGGTCCTCTTTTATTCATTTATCAAACTCCCTGAAGGGAAGATGAGTACGAGAAAAGGCAACGTTGTCTTCATGGATGACTTATTGGAAGAGGCCCATGCTCAAGCCGCAGTGGTCGTCAAAGAACTTCGTCCAGATTACAGCGATGAGCAAATAGCCACCATTGCAGAAGCGGTTGGTACGGCTGCAGTTCGTTTTAACATCATCAAAGTAAGTCCAGAAAAAGGGTTCACTTTCCGTTGGGAAGAAGCACTTGCTTTCGAAGCAGGTTCTGCTCCTTTCATTATGTATTCTCACACCAGGGCATGCTCAATCTCACGCAGAGCTTCTGGACTCGAGCAAATACCAATTTCAATTCCTCAACTTGAAGAAATGCCTTCAGGACTTGTCGAACTTATGCGTCTGATGTGCTGTCATAACGATGTTCTTGAGCATTCAGTTGAACAACAAAAAACCCACATATTTGCCTTACATATGCTGGAATTAGCAAATGCATACAATGGATTTTATCGAGATTGTCATGTACTGAACGAGGACTTAGTCGATGGATTCTTTTACCAAATCAGTGAACTCGGCCGTAGTTTGTTGCGAACAGGTTTGGAAGGCTTAGGAATATCTGCAATTGAGCAGATGTGATTATTGGCTATCATTCAAGCTCGACTCGTACAATTGTTGAGTAATGGCATCATTCGTTTCTTCCATCGATGCTGCTACATCAGAACCAATCGTTCTTAGTTCATTGTAGGCCTCTTCGATATCCTTTACTTGTTTCAGGAACCGGAGAGGGGGCCAGCCACAGTCAACGATTTCGGGATCAACAGTGCTTTGTTCGATCCAAGCTGAACAACTTGAACCGTAGCATAACGCTGAAAGGTGTTCTAAATCAACCCAAAACGTTCTTCGCTGGCAAACAGGACAGATTTTTCCTTCAAGAGAGGATAAGACGGTCATTCCATCTTCACCAAGGACATCAACATCCCATGCGACTACACTGGACTCAATCAGGTTCATCTGTTCGCTTTTCCCAAGGAATGTTTTGAGAACCTGCCATGCTATTTCTTCAGTGCTGAAACACCCCATGCCTATGGCAGTTCCATCCGCTTCAATTGCACTGGGTACGTACACTCTTGAAGGAGATTCCATGATGAGACTAAGGAGGGCTTCTCTTTGAAGTCTCCCGTCAATTTCGTCTACTCTGTGCGATTCCAAGTGTATTCTATGAATGGAAGACCACCTGGATGTGGCAATGGAGCATCAGGCTTCTCTATTCGAACAAAAATAGTTTCAACCTCGACATTACTCTGAATGAATTCAGCGATGTTTACTGCCATCTTCTCAATCAGCCGAATTGGCTTAGATTCGAGAACGACTACGTCGACTGCTTTTTGCAACAATCCATAATCGACTGTACTCGAAAGTGCTTCATCATGAACGTCATTGATCAAATCGACTCGAACGGATACAATAAACGGTTGAGTTTGTTGATGTTCATAATCAAAGTAACCATGAACGCCTTCTATTCTATACTCATCGAGCCCAACACGAATCGACATGAGCGTCACTCCTCTCGTTCATGAACCCAAATGAGGTGGTATCCAAATGTGGTCTTGATGGGTGGTGATACCGTTTTGAGTGGAGTCTGCCAAACAGCTTCTTCAAATTCTTGGACCATGTTTCCCTTTCGGAACCATCCTAAATCGCCGCCACGTTGAGAGGAAGGGCAGGATGATTTCTTGCGTGCTAGTTTCTCAAAATCTTTGAGTTTACCAATCTTTTCTGAAATTTGTAATGCTTCAGATTTAGAAGCGACAAGAATATGCGAAGCATGAGCACTTGGCTTAACCATAACGTGTCCACTCTGCTTTCCTTCTTGAATGCGACGCTTAGGCTTCTACTGGCCAAGCAAGATAGCGGAGATAGGTGCCGTAAGCTATAACTGAAATTCCGAGGGACTCTTCATTGAAGCGAGACATGTCATCTTTGTAGGTATGATATTCCCAAGAACCTGATCCGTAGCAGACCAATGCATTACCTTCCACGCTATCTGGTAAGTCGTAAACAAATGGGCCATGGTCAGAGTTGTATGGCATCGTCGTTTCTTTTGTTAGTGTTACAGAATATTTGGAAAACACACTTGATTGTTCATCATTTAATTGATCGATGATATCACTCACATGATCAATGTCTTTTGCAGAGTTAGAAAAGAAGCGCAGACTGTTTCCTCTGTTCGCCATGTCAATATCGACGTGATTCATATCAAGATTGATGTAAAGCCGAAGGTTACGGGCAAGTTCATTCCCGTTGGCGCTAACATATGCTTTACTTCCCCAAAGCCCTTCTTCTTCTCCACCCCATGTGCAGAATCTGATGGTGTATTCTGGAGTTCCACTTTCGTTTGCGATGATTGCGATCTGTCTTGCCATTTCGAGTACGCTTGCAGTTCCAGATGTGTCATCAACTGCTCCAGGTCCATGGTAAACCGTGTCATGGTGGGCACCTACAATGATCAAATCCTCGCTTTTCCCGTACAATGTACCACATGGGACACTGACTGAGAGTTCTCCTGCATTGTCTACGTCGCTAAATAATCGGAGAACTGCGCCTTGTTCAGCCAAATCGAGCATCTGATTTCCAGTTTGATTTGATACAGCGATGAAAGGTATATCCTCAGGGATTGAACCGCTGTTACTACTCTTCATTTCATCAACACGAATCGACTTGAAGATAGGGACGCAATCATCTGCTTCAAGTTGACCGCAATTTGTCTGATTGTTAATTCGGAATAATCCGGCGAGAGAGTTTTCAGCCGCTTTGATGTACATGCCTGTGTTTCCATCGATGTTGCCTCCACCTCTAATGATTCCAACTTTGCCAGATGCTGAAGACCACAGCGAATCATCAGTCCCGTCATCAAGATCAATAAGTTCCATATTTTGTCCAAATTGTATGTCTGCTGAACCAGAATACCCTTGTAAGACATAATCACTTCTGTGTTCGAACGTGGTGATTTGTGCTCCAAAGCCAGAGTTGCAAGAAGGTCCGGTCAATAAATCGAGAGCAGGTATACACATTGCTACTTCTGGTGCGCTGTTGATAGCAAACATCGGAACAGGATATGTGTTGAGTTGAGGTGAGTAGCCCATCTCAGTAAGGTTGTCTAAAATCATCTCAGCCGCTGCCGCTTCTTCAGGACTACCGGACATTCGTCCCTCCCATTCAGGATGACCAAGAGCTACGAGTTCTTCTGCGTACCATCGTGTCTGACTCGCATCGAAATCGATTGGCTGGTAAACGGGTTCGTCTTCGCCCAAGCCGATCAGTGATGGATTGAATACAACGACAAGGAGTAGGGTTACAACGAACAACGATCCTGTAACTTGTGCAAGATTGAGTGGACCAACGACCGTTCTTTTCCATGCTGATGTTAGAATCGCATCCTCTTTTGAGGCGAAATACGGGTTTAATCGTTCAATGAGTTCGGCCTTTTTGCCGGATTTAGATAGACCTCTGGAACCGAGTTCATCTTTGAGTTGATTCACAGTCATTGAATCAAGTGAATCAGCATCGCTCATGATTACTCACGGGCAGTCGAATCTTTTGAAGGCGATGGATTCATGCTCAGAATTCATCGATTTCTTCGCCAGTCCATCTCTTACCGATAGAATGCTTTAGTCCAATTTGATCAAGAATGCGAGCAACGACAAAATCAACCATGTCATCGATTGATTGTGGATGATTGTAAAATCCTGGCGATGCAGGGATGACAACAGTTCCCCATGCAGAGAGTTTAGCCATGTTTTCAAGATGGACCGTAGCATACGGTGCTTCACGTGGAACAATAATCAGGTTTCGTCGTTCTTTCATTGCTACGATTGCAGAACGTGTGATGAGATTGTCTCCGATTCCAGCAGCCAGTTTTCCAAGCGTAGTTCCAGAGCAAGGACAGATGACGACCGCATCAATTGGTGCTGACCCTGATGCCGATTTCGCTCCGATATTGGCTTGTTCTTCGAGGAGTGCTCCAGTTCGTTCTGCCAGTTCTTCAGGAGTCGTATCACACTCGTGCTTGAGCGTGATGCGTCCGGAGTTGCTCACAACGAGTCGGATTGGAACGTTTAGTTCCTGTAGTGCTTCGGCGAGTCGTACGCCATAGGCTGCTCCTGAAGCACCTGATATTCCGAGAACGACTTCGCCCATGATTCTAATTCGAGCCTTTCTCATATATGCACTTGTTTGTATCCCTTAGCAAATCAACGGTTTAGGCAAGAATGGTATGTCGAAAGAAGTGCTTGCTCAAGATCCTGCCGTGAAACCGAATGGCTGAGTCGATGAAGTGACGTTGTTGTCGATTCAGAAAGGCCGCATCCTGCAAGGTTCTCCACCCTTCCTAACGGAGTGTGGTAATTGATGGTAAGTCCATGTCGGCTAACCCATCGAAGAAATGACAAACCAATACTGCAGATTTTTCTTTCTGCAACCCAGACGCCTTGCATTCTTTCATCCCGATATCCCTCGATACCAAGTGTTGCTAGAGATTCAATGACCCATGTTTCGAGTTTGTGTATTATTGCTGCAACTGATTTTTCATCTTCTTTATTCCAGTGTAGAATTGGATATACAACAAGTTGCCCAGGCCCATGCCATGTCAAGCCTCCACCTCGATCGACGGCTTGAGTTGCATAATCTGGTGGAGGATGGATTCCGTCGTTTCGAGCACGTGGGCCAACCGTTACAATCTCTGGATGCTCGAGGATGAGGAGCGTATCTGGTATCTCTTCTTTGATTCGTTGCATTTGCAGTTTTGCCATCATCTCGACAGCCTCGTTGTATTCGATAACGTCGAACCTTTGGATGTCAGTAGTATGCATAATCGTGCCTCAAAATTGACCTGATGAGCCGAAGCCACCTTCGCCACGTTCTGTTGAAGTCAGTTGGTCGTAATCGACTTCATCGATGTGTACGCGAGGGACTGGTGCGAAGAGGAGTTGTGCAATTCGCTCACCTTTTGCAATATGGAATTCTTCACCCGAGCCAATCCATGTTGCGAGAACTTTCAATTCTCCACGATAGTCTGCATCGATGGTTCCTACTCCGTTAGGGAGAATCATTCCCTTCTTACCAAGGGATGATCTACAACGAATCTGACCTTCCCAACCTTCAGGAATGGCACAAGCCAATCCAGTTGGGATCATAATCGAAGATCCCTTTGGGACGACGGTCGCTTCAAGCGCATACAAATCCCAGCCTGCAGCTAGGGCACTACCTTGTGTTGGCAATCTCGCTTCAGGATTGAGTTTTGCAAACGGGATGTTTAGTTCACTTCGCATGGTTTTTGCTGAGCATGGAGGTTGAAGAGTTCTTTGCTTTCACCTCCAGTGGAAACAAGGGTATATTCTGGCTCGAAATTATCACAAAAATAAAATTCAAATCAAGCCCATATAGGCTTCGGCTCTAAAATCACAATAAGGGGCACAGTCCCCTGATTCAAATACCTTCGAAAACACTAGTTCATAGGAGTCGAGGATGCGCATATTTATGTGCCATCTCGGACGGAACGTAAACTCCAGCGCGTGATGGAAGGTGGAAAATATGGTAATCGAACACAACCGAAACGATGACGGAATTGAAATTGACCTCTCTCATGAATTCATCGAACCGATGATGCAAGAGAATCTTGATCGATTTGTACTCTTCCCAATTGAACACGATGATATTTGGGGAATGTACAAGCAACATGCAGCATCCTTCTGGACTGCTGAAGAAATCGATCTTGCTGAAGATCTCAAAGATTGGGAGCAACTCAACAATGACGAGCAACACTTCCTCAAGCATGTTCTTGCTTTCTTTGCAGCTAGTGATGGTATCGTAAACGAGAACCTTGTCATAAATTTCGCCAACGAAGTTTGCTGGGCTGAAGCACGTGCTTTCTATGGTTTCCAAATCATGATGGAGAACATCCATGCTGAAACCTACTCTCTACTCATTGATACGTACATTAAGGACACAAATGAGAAGAGTCACTTATTCAAGGCACTTGAGACAGTACCTTCTGTAAAGCGTAAGGGCGATTGGGCACTCCGCTGGCTCTCAAGAAAGAAAGGATCTTTTGCAGAGCGCCTTGTTGCATTTGCCGCAGTTGAAGGTATCTTCTTCTCAGGATCGTTTTGTGCTATCTTCTGGCTCAAGAAGCGTGGCCTCATGCCAGGATTGACGTTCTCAAATGAGCTTATAAGCCGTGATGAAGGTCTCCATTGTGATTTCGCATGCCTACTTCACAGCAAACTCGAGCGTCCTACGCCAGAGAACATGATTCACAGAATCATTGCTGAAGCAGTTGATATTGAAATCGAATTCGTTACAAGTGCACTTCCGGTCAACTTGATTGGAATGAATGAAGACCTCATGAAGCAATACATTCAATTTGTTGCAGATCGACTTCTCATCACACTTGGAGCATCCAAACTCTATGATGTAAGCAATCCATTCCCATGGATGGAAATGATTTCCATGCAAGGAAAAACCAATTTCTTCGAAAAGCGCGTCGGAGAATACCAGAAATCTGGTGTCTTGGACGGGGCATCCCTCGGAAGTGTCCAACAGCGGTTTTCTATGGACGAAGACTTTTGAACCGAGCGCGAACAAAGGAAGATACGCACGCACAGTAAATACAGGAGAGGACGAAAAATGACAATGCAAGTAGTAAACCGAAAAGGTGAGAGAGAGGATGTACGATTTGATGCTATTTTGGATAAGCTAAGAAAATTATCCGATGGACTTGATCCAAATTGGATCGATCCAGCACATCTTACCAAACTCACAATCGAAGGATTGTACGATGGCGTAACGACTCGTGAACTTGATCAACTTGCTGCTGAAACCGCTGCCTCTCTGGTTTCTCATCATCCTGATTACAGTAAACTTGCGGCCCGAATCTGTGTTGACGACCTTCATCGCTCAACCAAAGATACCTTCACTGATGTTATCACTGATTTGCGTGAATACATCGATCCTGAGAGCAAGAAGCATGCTCCGTTGATCTCAGAAGAAGTCTATGACATCATCATGGCAAATGCAGAGATACTCAACAACCATATCGATTACTCACGTGATTACAATTATGATTACTTTGGATTCAAAACTCTCGAGCGTTCATACCTGCTCAAACTCAACGGAGAAATTGCAGAACGACCACAGCACATGCTCTTGCGAGTCTCTGTTGGAATCCATCACGGCAACATCGCCAAAGCTCTCGAAACCTACGACCTCATGTCAAATGGATACTTCACCCACGCAACACCAACATTGTTCAACTCTGGAACCCCTACGCCACAAATGTCGTCTTGTTTCCTCCTAACAATGCAAGATGATTCCCTTCATGGAATCTATGACACACTCAAGCAATGTGCTTTGATTTCAAAGTCTGCTGGTGGAATTGGCTTGTCCATCCATCATATTCGAGCTAAAGGCTCATACATCAAAGGAACAAATGGCCAGTCCAATGGTATCGTTCCAATGCTTCGTGTTTTCAACGATACTGCACGTTACGTCGATCAAGGTGGCGGCAAGCGTAAGGGTTCAATCGCAATTTATCTCGAACCATGGCACCCTGATTTGATCGAGTTCCTTGACCTTCGTAAGAACCACGGAAAAGAAGAAATGCGAGCAAGAGACTTGTTCTATGCTCTATGGACTCCTGACCTGTTCATGGAACGTGTCGAAGCAAACGGCGACTGGTCGTTCTTCTGTCCAAATGAATGCCCTGGTCTTCAAGACGTTTATGGCGAAGAATTCAATGCTCTTTATCACTCATACGAGGAACAAGGTCTTGCCCGAAAGACAGTTCCTGCACGAGAAGTATGGGACAAGGTTGTCGAATCTCAAATTGAGACAGGTACGCCTTACATGCTCTACAAAGATGCTGCGAACATGAAATCGAACCAAAAGAACCTTGGAACAATCCGTTCCTCCAACCTCTGCACAGAGATTATGGAATACACATCCGCTGATGAAGTCGCAGTATGCAACCTTGCATCCATCGCTTTGCCAAAGTATGTCGAGAATGGTTCATTCAATCACCAACTTCTGCACGATGTTACTTACCATGCAACTGGTAATCTCAACAGAGTTATCGATGTCAATTTCTACCCTGTTATCGAAGCCCGTAATTCAAACATGCGTCACCGACCGATTGGTCTTGGTGTTCAAGGACTAGCAGATACATTTGCTATGCTTGGAATGGCCTTTGAAAGTCCAGAAGCTCGTGCGTTGAACAAAGAAATTTTTGAAACAATCTACTATGCTGCTTGTTCAGCATCTAAGGATGCTGCAATCGCAGAAGGTGCCTACTCTACATTCGAGGGTTCACCTGCTTCTCAAGGATTGCTTCAATTCGACCTTTGGGGCATGAACGATCACTCAGGCCGTTGGGACTGGGACACGCTCAAGGCAGAAATTGTAGAAAATGGAATGCGAAACTCCTTGCTTCTTGCACCTATGCCAACTGCATCGACTTCCCAGATTCTTGGAAACAACGAATGCTTTGAAGCGTTCACATCCAATCTCTACGTCCGCCGAACACTCTCCGGAGAATTCATTGTTCTCAACAAGCACTTGGTCAATGACCTAATCGGTGCAAACTTGTGGAACATGGA